>JACCVJ010000065.1 GCA_013698215.1 Tatlockia sp.
AATAAAAAATAAAAAGCCCAAATGATTAAGGCGAATAAGCTTAAATCAGTAACAATCCTAGCAATAATAATTGCATCGAAAGCTTTATAAATAGGCGATTCTACAAATACAATGGCAATGCTATAAATCCAAATAACTATTTTAATTGGTAGAGAAATAGGTACGCGCATCCAAGTTGTATTATCTTGAAACCTTTGCCAATTGTAAAAAATTATAAAAAGCCAAGGCAAAAAACTGATTATTCCTAGAGTAAATGCTAATAAATATTTTTTAACTGTTTGAGTAAGATTAAATTTCTCTAAAAGAATTACATAAATACTTTGTCCGATAGCAACAAATATAGAAAATAAAGAAGTATAAAAACCAATGGTTAAACTGACTGTATATAAAAGCCAAATTTGTCTATTCTTAAGCCGGATAGCCCGTAAAAGAGCAATATTTGAACTCAAAATAGTAACTATCCATAAACTGTAAGGACGTGCTTCTTGAGAATAGGCTACATAAAAAGGAGAAACTGCAAAAAGTGCGACTGCAACCCAACTTATTAAAGGTGTTTTAAATAACTCCTGACATAACCAATAAACGCAAAGAATCGCTAATAAACCAAAAACAACTGACAAACTTCTAGTTGCAACAACTGAACTACCAAACCTTTGCACCCAAAACCTAGTTAATATAAAATAAAGTGGCGAATGTTCGGGACTTTTGATTAAAGCTTTAATAGTAGCAGTTAAATCTTTTTGAACAGTCAAGTTTTGATACTTTTGTAAATCTCTTACACTAATAAATTTTAAACTAGCAAGATTTTGAGTAACTTCTTGTTTTGTATAACCAGCAACTCTAATAGAAGTAGCAACCTCATCCACCCAATAGACTTTATTTTCAATATTAGTAATTCTAAAAAATATACCCAAGAAAATAATGATTATGAATAAAACAAACCAGGTTTTAGGAATAGTTTTAATATTTAGTCGCAACATTTATTTGGGAATTTGCCAACAACATAGATAATTAAATTGGTTGACAATCTGGTATTACATAAAAAAATAACAACACTAAATCATGTTGTTATTACACTAACGATGTTCAAAAAAATATTATTTTTTGAGCGATCGCTTTTCAACCTCTTTCTTCAAAGCTACCATTGTATTTTCTAAAGTATTTTTATATACACTATAGAATACACCACGAGCAGCAATAGCACCGGGATCGGCGTTGACTTGGTGAAGAATCAAAACTTGATTGGGAGGTGCGCCAGGATAGGGTGAAACTGGCTCTATCCGCCAAGCACCTTGTAGAGACTTCAAATCGCCTTCGACAAGACTAAAAGCAATTTGTTTAGGGTAAGTTTCTTTGACAGCAATTCGCACACGGGCTTTTTTAGTAATCACAAAAACTCGAATAAGTTGGACTTGCTCAAAAACTTTGCGATCGCGATCGTTTTGAACTAGCTTGCTACTAACTACACTAGGCAAAAAACGATAGAAATTATTGTAGTCGGTCAATACTTGCCAAGCAATTGCAGGGGTTGCTGTTACAAGTACCTTACCTGTATATTTGCCGTTGCTTCCTGTAACCAAACTTTTCCCTTGGCGTAAGGCTACGCGCTCCGTAGCGGGGAGACGATCGAGGGCGCTATTAAATAGCTCGGCTTTGGCGGGAATTGTAGCTAATGATATGTTAAGAGCCGCACTTATCCCAACCGTAAATAAACGGCAGTATTTCTGTAGACTTGTAGCCATAATTATTTTATTAATGCTTACTCAAACCAATAACGCTGTCTTTGAAAAGGGTAGGTAGGCAATACCACCAAGCGACGAAGATAATCTCGGTCAAAACCCGACCAGTTTACCCCTACCTCTTGTAAGTATAGTTCCCCCAAACAGTGCAAAAATTGACTGTAGCTTGCACTTTCTTGACGCAAACTCGATAATAGATCACCTTCAGTATTTGTATTCAAAATAGCAGGTCGGGGACTAATTTCTAAACAGATTTCATAACCAGACGATGCCAAAGTTTGTAACCTTTGGGCAAACAACTTCCCCGTTAGTAATGGATGACGACACCAATACTGATAAGTTGCCACGTCTCCAGCAAAACGGGCAATAAATTGGGTTTTGGGTGCTGAGTAACTAATTTTTTTGGCTACTTCCGTTAATAAACCTTCCTCCACGTTAGGTAATAACTGGCGATCGTGCGCCGCCATCAACTTCAAGCCATCTTCTAGGCTAAATACTCCCGCCACACACGCAGCCACATATTCGCCCACCTCATCACCCGTAACAGCGCCTGGTTGTATACCCCAAGAAATCCATAACTCAGATAAAGCATACTCAAAGGCAAATAAAGCACTTTTGGCGTAGCTAGATCGGTTAAGTAAGGCGGATTCTTTTGGAGTGGGGTATAAAATTTCTAGCAATGGTACATCTATATAGTTAGTTGAAATTTCTGCACATTGGTCAATGGCTTGCCGAAAAGTCGGCTGAGTTTGGTAAAGCTGGTGTCCCATTGCATCTTGACAACCAAAATCTGTAAAGATAAAAGCTAGTTTTTTCGTACTACTATCTTTTATTTGTTCAAGGTGTAATGTAACTTTCTCTGCAACAAAATCCGCTAGTTGTTCGCCAAGCTGGGTAATTGAGGAAGTTACAACATATTGGCGATAATTAAAGTGCGATCGCCCAACGTTAGCAGTAAAGCAAATATCGCCGATATCTGCGCTCGTAGTAGCTAGGTAATCTTGATAACGAGCAGCCAACTGTGTGAGTGCTGTTTGAGTCTTTGCCGAGAGAGTGAATATATGTAAGGGGCGAACTACTTGGGCTAACTTCCGCTCTACTTGTGGCGCTTCAGCTACTACTACGTGGGCATTTGTGCCGCTAAAGCCAAAGGAACTTACTCCGGCGATACGTTGCTGTTGTCCCCTAGTCCAAGGAGTACCAGTTGCGACTTTTATCGGCAATTGCTCCCAATCAATATGCGGGTTAGGTTGTTGTAAATGTAAATGTGGTGGAATTTCCTGTTGTTGCAGCGCCATCACGACTTTAATTAAACTAGCAATTCCGGCGGCGGCTTCTAAGTGACCGATATTTGTTTTTACTGAGCCAATAATTAAGGGCGGTGCGGTGCTTCTTTGTCCAAATACCTCGCCCAAAGCTCCCACCTCAATCGGATCGCCTAAAGCTGTACCTGTACCGTGAGTTTCTAAATAACTTACTTGGTGAGGTTCAATTTTACTACGTTCTAAAGCTTGGCGAATAACCGCTTGTTGAGCGGGCCCATTGGGAACGGTTAGCCCACTGCTGCGCCCATCGTGGTTGACGGCTGAACCAAGAATTATCGCCAAAATATTGTTTCCATCGGCTATAGCATCGCTCAGACGCTTGAGAACGATCGCCCCACACCCTTCCGCCCGAACAAAGCCATCGGCAGCAGCATCAAAGGTTTTGCAATATTGTCCAGGGGTGAGCATTCGGGCTTTAGAAAAATTGATACTAACTTCTGGTAATAAAATTCGATTTACCCCAGCAGAAATCGCTAAATCGCACTCTCGATTTCGCAAACTGCCGATCGCTAAATGCACCGCCACCAAAGACGACGAGCAAGCGGTATCTACCGACATACTTGGCCCCGTCAACCCCAAAATATAAGATAAGCGTCCCGAAGCCATGCTGTGAGCATTGCCTGTAGCTAAATAAGCATCAATTTCTGAGGCGTTTTTAGTTAGCAATCGATGCCAATAATCGTTACCGCAAATACCTACAAATACTCCCGTTTGACTACCTGCTAGCCGATCTGGAGCAATACCCGCTCGTTCTAAAGCTTCCCAGCTTACTTCTAAAAGTAGACGTTGTTGAGGATCGAGGCTAATCGCTTCACGGGGAGAAATGCGGAAAAATTGCGCGTCAAAATCTTGTAAGTGAGGCACAAAACCACCGTAGCGGCTATACATTTTCCCTGGAGTATTTGCCTCCGAGTCGTAATAAGCGTCTATATCCCATCTATCGGCGGGAACTTCAGTAATTCCGCTTTTACCGTCAATTAATAGCTGCCAAAAATCTTCCGGGCGATCGCACAATTGCGGAAATCGACAACCTATACCTACAATGGCGATCGGTTCATTTTTTGCTTTTTCCCAAGCTTCTAGCTTGGACTGCATTTGTTTAAGTGCTAGTAAGGCGCGTTTAGTCGGAGATAAATCTTCTCCGGGTTCAAATTGATTGCTCATTTACCTATATGGTCGCGCTAAGTTTGGAATTTGCGCGATCGCCAAGTTTCTAAATAAACTATATTTTAATCAATAGTGCTGATTATTTTCCTACCCTCCAGCGCCTTAGTGTTTGATTTAGTCGGTTTGGTGTAGGATAGTAAAGCGTGAAATGAAAGCATTTTTCGCGGGATGTAGCGCAGCTTGGTAGCGCACTTCGTTCGGGACGAAGGGGTCGCTGGTTCGAATCCAGTCATCCCGACTTAAATTGTACCTCTGCAAATTCTCGGTGTCTCAGGCTGACTTGATGGGAGATTAGCAACGTTATGGATGTAAGCGTTGCTGAAAATTGGGGCGGCGATAGGCTACAACTTTCACTACCTTCGCAGTGAGTATGTACGAGCTTTTAAATCCCATTTAGCTCTCAACCAATCCCGTGCTTATTGCAGCAAGTTTGATGTTCTCTTGAAGGAGGCAGGCTGTACTATAAAGTTGAACTATTTCAAAAATCTATCATGGCTGATATTATCGCAACTGCTGTTAATGCCGGAAATTTTACTACCTTAGTAAAAGCAATTGAAAGTGCTGACCTAGTAGATTTGCTCAAAAGTGAAGGCTCTTATACAGTTTTTGCCCCCACCGACGAAGCCTTTTCTAAGTTGCCTCAAGAAGCTTTAGCGGCGTTACTCCAAGACATCCCCAAACTTAAAAGAATCTTAACTTATCATGTAGTCTTTGGAGACGTAAGAGCAGAAGATTTGCAGCAAATTGAAGAAGCCGCCACTGTAGAAGGTTCAATCGTTGCTATTGAAAATAATAATGGTATTAAAGTTAATGACGCTAACGTTTTGCAAACAGATATTATTGCTGATAATGGTGTAATCCATATCATTGATGGCGTTTTAATCCCTGCATTAGTAGCGGCTGAGTAGATACTTGTATAATTTAGGCGATCGCTCTTTTTTGAAGTTCGCAAGTAAAGTAGAAGTATTTATTCTGCTCTACTTGCATTTTATAAACAAATACATCTGCTGAAAGGATGATTTTTATCTGCCAGATAAATTATTTTTAAGATTAATTTTGGTTTAAATAATTTTTAAACTCAAATTAACCTAATCTCAACCCACAA
>JACCVJ010000096.1 GCA_013698215.1 Tatlockia sp.
GAAGCAATAAAAAGACTGCAAGAGTTGGTTAGAAGCGCCATTATCGTACCCAAACTCCGCAAAGCCAGCCAACCGTCGCGTAACTCCCAAAAAAGGCGGCTAGATAGTAAAACTAAGCGATCGCAAATTAAGGCAAATAGAGGAAATATCACCGAATAAGTTTAATCGTCAGGGCAGAGTATTTTTGTTGACTTTGAAAAGCTATCAATCATACTGCTGACAGGGGAGAAAAAGCTATTATTGCAGGAGCATTACTGATTTGCACTAAACAAAACATGGGTTTATGAACGAAGAAGCTCGGCGGATTAACTCCTACTTTCGGGAACATTCATTACCGTTTCCTACAACCATTGCCGAGAGCATTGCTCAAATCAAAACCTTTGCGTTGCAAGAGTTTGATCGAGAAATTGTCCAAAAGCAGCTTTACTATCACACCCGCGACCATATAAACAATGTTCAGCGACGAGCGGACCAGATTTTTGAAGTAGTTTGTCCTTATTGGAGCGCCTCGAATCAAACAACCGCACTTGACATCTCGCGGCTAAAATTGCTACTCGACCTTTGTGCCGTTGCTCATGATATGGTTCAGGTGTTTATTGCTCCCACCCCAAAGCATACTCCCAGGCGGCGACAACCGGGAGTAAGTGAAATGGCAACTATTGAGCGCTTGCTAGACTATATTAATCAGTTCAACCAATGGCTACAAGATGCTCCTACAAGCCCAGCAAGATTGACTGACGAGGATATAAAAATCATTCGAGATGCGATCGCGGCAACAATTTGTGCCTACGATTCTACAGAGCAAGCAATTTATCAACCCGATCTTTATAACCCGCATAAATCCTTATCGCCCGTCACTCGGATTCTTGCCTTAGCAGATATTGGGGCTTTGGGCATAGACGGAGTGGAGGTTTATAACCAAGAGGGAAGCCTGCTTGTTTTAGAAGAAAATCTCGATTTGATTCCACTTATTTTGGATGGAACAATCTACTCTTTAAAATCGCACAACTTTGAGCTTTATCAAAACATCCAGAAACGCTTACTCAATCGATGCCGCTTTCAAGTAAACTTTGCTAAAAGTCGGGCTGCAAGGTTGGAGCGTGAAATTGCCGACTTTCCAGAAGGTGCAAGTTCAACCCTCCATGAAGTGTTTAAGTACCTAAATTCGACCACAATTCAAGAAGTTGAAGCAAAGACACCAACTGATGAAAGCGCAACTCTTGAAGTGCTTTTGCAATTTTTTGAATTTGAGCGGTATATCAACTTCAAGACGACAGCAAAAGATTTTTTAGTTCTTGCTCCCGATGACTGAGTCTTTCTGCCAACAAATTCACAATAAATCGATGGATATTAGATGCCAGCAGAGGGTCTTTTGCTTCAATTTGCTCAAACGCTTCTGTAGCCAGAAAATACACAGTGCTTGGTTTATCAGCAACTACCGATGCCATTCTCTGGGTTTGGCGATAAAGACCCATTTCGCCAATTGTGTTACCAACGGTGTAGGTACGAATGCGCTTAGTTTGTCCCTCGCCCAGTTCTAGCACTACACTTACTTGCCCCGATCCAATAAAATATAAGCCATCAAAGGGATCGCCTTGCCGAAATAGGTGTTCCTCAGCAGCTAGTTGACGAACTTCAAGACAGGTCATTAGGCGATCGACTTGTTTGGGATCGGCAAAATCTGATTCCAAGTGTTCGTGCAGACTTCGCTCTGTTAACTGACCTAGATTGCTCGTTTGCAAAATTTGTTGTTCGCACCATTCCAGCCCCCGATCCAAGTCAGCAAAAACATGACAGAAAGGATCGTCAGCTTCTAGACACTCTCCTTGCTGCAACAGTTGCATTGCTTCGGGTGACAAATCAGTAAATAACACATGAATCTGCTTTTGGGTTGAGACTTGTTTGAGCTTGGCAAAACTAAGGACTGCGGAAGCATCAAGTCCGCTCACCAGCCGAAAGTCTAAAACTACAAATTTAACTTCTTTGGCGGCAGAATCGTCAATGCGATCGCGAATTTGGTTAAGTAATTTATTCGCCGTCCCAAAAAAGATGAGTCCTTGCAATTCTAGGATATAAATCTGCTCTCCTTCTACTTGCAAGATGTCCGTTTCCTCAGAATTCCTCATCACATTACTATGATGATAATCACCAGAGCTTGCCCGTTTGGTAATCGTCAAACGACTATAACTGACCACAAATAGCACGATCGCGGCAATCAATCCGACTCCAATTCCCTGAAGATAGCCTAGCGTTGCAGTTACGAGGACAATCAGAACGATAGTCGCGTAATCTGAGCGCGAAAATTTGAACCATCCTCGATAGAGCCATTCATAAAAGAATTCTATTCCCA
>JACCVJ010000137.1 GCA_013698215.1 Tatlockia sp.
GGTTTATTAAATATCTTGCAACGTCCTTATTATGGCAAAGACAGCGATTACCGCGACTACAACTTGGCGAAAGACCGCTTATCAATTATTGATGAATTTATCGATCCGGGTAAATGGTCTAACTTCTGCAACTTGGCGCGGAAAACCTCAGAAAAATTGTTACGCGATCGCACCAGCTTCAGCGAACTATGCCAACAAAGAGCCAAAGTTGCAACTTTAAAACTAGATAACCGCCTCAATCAGCTTCAATTGCGCCTCAACCGAGTATCGGAAGCAACTGCTAATTCTTCTTTACTAGCTGAGGAACTTACCAACGAAACCAACATTAGCCAAGCCTTAGTAGAGGGAATATATCGCCCCCGTCTCAAACTTGATTCGGTAGGATTCATTATTATTTCTGGGCGATCGCCTGCTCAAGAAAATGGAGCGATCGGCTAATGGTTAACTCCTTTCAAGCACTCCAAGACTTTATTCAAACTAGGGATACATCTTTTTCGGGCTTTGAAGCTTGTCATCAACGCTTAATCCATGCTGTTAAGGCTGAGGGAAGAATGCGATCGCCTTCAGATATTGCTTGTTTAGTTCGTCACGCACTCCGGCGAGAAGACCAGTTGCAAGGGGGAGAAGCTTTTATTAAAGTACCTCGAACTCTTACTTATCCTGACCGAGAAACTTGGCAACAAAGCGGCATCAAAATTGTGGGTGAAGGCTCGGACTATTATCTAATTAGCGCCCTTCCTTGGCTACCTGACTGGCTCAATTGTGCTGACGAATCCCCAGAATCCGCCGCCTTTAAAGAGACTTTACGGCGCAACTACGACCCCGTACCAGGCGATCCGTTTCTCAAGTTAGTTGGCTTGCAAAATTATCGGAGTGCAGCGCAACGCGAGGCAATTCGCGCGGTTTTGACTGCGCCCAAAAATTCGACCCTTGTAATTAATCTCCCTACAGGTTCGGGGAAAAGCCTTTGCGCTCAACTACCTGCTTTAATGCGAAGTCGTGTGGCTGGTGTCAGTGTAGTAGTTGTCCCAACAACTGCCCTCGCCCTCGATCAAGAACGAGCTTTAGAGCCTTATATCAGTTACCCAACGGCTTATTATGGCGATGACTCGGAGCGCGGGATTGTCCGAAGAAAAGAGATGAAAGCTCGGATTCGCCAGGGGACGCAAAGAATTATTTTTACTTCTCCTGAAAGTCTAATTGATTCTCTTGCTCCTGCCCTTTATGATGCCGCCCAACAGGGACTATTGCGTTATTTTGTCATCGATGAAGCTCATATGGTGGAACAGTGGGGAGATGGGTTTCGCCCAGCTTTTCAAGAATTGCCTGCGTTACGCACTGATTTGTTGCGTTTGTCATCATTTAATACTTTATTACTTACTGCAACTTTGACGGCATCTTGTTTAGATACTCTAGAAACATTATTTGGACAACCCGATGGTTTTCAAGTTGTATCCGCCGTCCAATTGCGTCCAGAACCCGCTTATTGGTTTGCTTGGTGTGAAACCGAAGAAATAAAGACGCAAAGGCTTTTAGAGGCTGTGTATCACTTGCCCCGTCCTTTGATTATTTATACCAGTACGCGGGAAGATGTCACTCGATGGAAAAAGGAATTATCGGCGGCGGGATTTCGGCGCTTTTCCACTATGACGAGCGAATCTACAGCAAAAGAGCGATCGCAACTACTTCAAGATTGGCGCGATCGCAAAATCGACATTGTAGTTGCAACTTCTGCTTTTGGCTTAGGCGTAGATCAAGCCGATGTCCGCGCTGTCATTCATGCTTGCATTCCTGAAACAATCGATCGTTTCTATCAAGAAGTAGGTAGAGGAGGACGCGACGGTAATGCCGCAGTTTCTTTAACTCTACATACTAAGGAAGATCGAATAATCGCTCTTTCTCTTAACAAGAAATCGACTATTACTATTGAGCGAGGTTTGCAAAGATGGCAGAGTATGTTCGAGCGAAAAATACTTACTGATAATGACAAATTTATTATTCCTACAAATACTCCTCCTTCTCAAATGCCGGGGGATATCGATATGGATGGCAAAGAAAGTCAAAATTGGAATATTCGCACTTTGACGTTAATGAATCGAGCAAATTTAATTAAGCTTGATTGGCAAAAGACACCACTAAAAGCTAATTTGGATTCCCAAACATTTGCAGACCCTCGTAATTATCGACTTATCAGCATTAAAAACGAACATCATCTGTCAAAAGATACTTGGGAAAATCAAGTTGAACCAGTCCGTTTACAGCGCCAATTATGGAGTCATCACAATTTTAAATTAATGTCAGAAGCATTAAAAACAAATCCACGACGTTGTATTTCCGAAATCTTTGCTGAAGCTTATAGAATTCCTAATCAAGGAACACCATTTGCAAGAAAATCAATTATTGTTTCTCGTGCTTGTGGTGGATGTAATTTTTGCAGAAGACTTAAACTTGCACCTTTTTCGGGAATTATGCCTGTACCTATTCCTGTTTGGCAAAATCCTTACTTTTATATTGAAGAAAAACTTAAATATCTGCTTATAAGAGACAACTTGATCCTAATTTTTTATGATGTAGTTGAACAAAGTAAATGGGAATTGCAGCGCAATAAATTGATTAACTGGCTAATTGCTCAAGGCATTATTAATATTGTTGTTTCAAAGGAGCAACAAGATGCTTTTATTCAAAAAGCTAATTTTCTTACTTTTTGGTTTGACATTCATAATTATCAGTTTATAAAAATGCCTCGTGTTCCAACTTTAATCTTTTATTCTCCAGGAGATACCTTGTCTTACAATCCTAAAAATTACAATCAAGCACCGTGTATTATTTTGCTTCCCATCAATACACCCGATCCTAGTCGAAGCGATCGTAAATTAGTTGATATTTTCTCCGGTCGTATTTTTTACTTTGAATCATTTTGTACAGAGGTAGGAATATGAGCGTATTAAAAACATCTTTAGCCAACCCTAGCAGGATGCAAGGACTATTTAGATACTTACTTTATGCTAAAGATCAGAGAGAAAAAAAAGAGATTTTAGAGCAAGTTCTTTCTCCTGATAAATTAGTTGAAGGTAAAACTTCTCCGCGTCCAATGTTCCGCGCAGCGCTTGGTGAAAGCTTAAAATGTCGCCTATTGATAGAAGAAGATACTTATATCTCTATTAATCCCAACTTACCAGAAGAAGTTAGAAGTGTTGAATCTGGTACTCAGCTATTACCAAACACATTGTCTAACTTATTTTTTGCTTCAGATAACGAAGATGAAAAAGATTTTGGCTATGATTGTGCTTGGTATTTAGCACAAGACATATATGATACGTCTGGAACATGGCAAGAAATAGAAGAAGAAGTTTATGAACAAGAAGTTGGAGAATTTTTGAAGTTATCTAGCGATCGCCTTTTCGATCAAGTAAGAGACTGGATGTGTTATTTAGGTTTTGCTTGGAGTCATAAAATTAAAGATAGCAACAAAACTAAAAGAGTATTAGTTCCAGATCCTACAGTTTATATAAGACGTAATCTCGGCTTGTTATTTAATAAACAGACTGATGAGAAGATGTTAATCAATGAATTTATAAACAGACTAGCAATAAAATGTCCGTTATTTGAAACCGGGAAGTTTAGAGAAGCTGTTGAAGCAAATATTGGTTTGCTCCCAACTAATTATTTATCAAAATCTACAGCTTTTGCTTTATTTCGTTTACAAGATGAAGGTTGCATCAAATTAATTAGAGAATCGGATGCAGATTTAATGCTTTTACCAAAAGCGAACGAGCGCATTGATGACGATGGACGAATTTCTCATATTATGTATTGTGGTAAATCATGACTTTTCAAAACTTTGTTTGCTGGAATTTCGATGGAGTTCAGCGCGTGATGAACGTGGAAGCAACCCAACCCCCAGATTATGTATTTTTAGCAACTCATCACCCGGTGGCGATGAAAAAAGGAGAACTTATAAAGAGTAGGACAGAATTTTTTTATAACGAACAGGACTTTTTAAAAGACTTTTTAGCAACTCAAGACTTTGCTTTTGTACCAGTTTTAGGTACTTCAGGTACAGGAAAATCGCACCTAATTCGATGGTTAGCAGCAAATATTAAATTGACAGATAAACGCAAAGTTTTACTAATTCCTAAAATTGGGACGAATTTAAAAGACATTATCGAGATGATTCTTAGTCTTGAAGGAACAGAAAGCGAAAAGTTTGCAGAATATCACCAACGAATAAGACGCGCTACAAGCACGTTAACCCAATCGCAAGCACGGGAACAACTGTTAAACCAACTAGCGATCGCAGTAGGTACAAATAGTCAGCGCGATCGCTCTAAACTTACGGATATACAAGAATATTTGATTGATGAACTTAGTTCGCTACTATACGATCCTTTCTTCCGAGAAAAATGGCTAAAAAAGGACGGTATTATTCATCGCTTAATTGTGCATACACTCGGACAGCACAATACCCTAGAAATTGTTGAAGAAAGGCGACAATTTTCTCTTAATGACTTACCTTTAAGTATTTCTGATTGGCAGAAAGCTGGAGAAAAAGCCCGCGAGTTTTACGCTACCCTTATTGGTGATGATGGCATACAAAAAGCAACAGTAGAATGGTTAAACTTTCACCTTGACGAAGCTATTACTCAGGTATTAAGTCTAGGTAGAGAAGACTTACAAAGGCTAATGCGTGAAGTCCGCGAAACTTTAGCAGAACAAGATATTGAACTGGTGCTATTAATCGAAGATTTTGCTAAATTGCAGGGTATAGATCGAGAAGTGTTAGAGGCAGTTTTAGCACGACCTCAACAACCTGGAAGCAAGCCTTTATGTGCGATCAGAACTGCTTTAGCTTGTACAACAGGGTACTTTGATAATCTCATTGATACAGTGCAGCAACGAATCACTTTTAGTATTAACTTAGATGTTGGAGCAGTTGGCGATAACTCGCAGGTTACTGAAGCAGCTATACAGCAGTTTGTAGTTCGGTATCTTAATGCAGTTCGTGTAGAAGACAAAGAACTTATTAGCTGGGCAAATAGTGTAGATGAAGACAAAGAACATACAACTGAAAAACCAAATTTCTGCGAAGAATGCGAACATCGTCTAGCTTGTCATGCTGGTTTTGGTTCAATGAATGGAATAGGGCTTTATCCCTTTACACCCAACGCTTTAAAGCAAATGTTGCATCGAGTTAATCCGGGAGACTTTAATCCTAGAGTTTTAATTAAAGATGTCCTTAAACATACTCTAGAAAATTCTATTGATGAGATTCAGCAAGGGTATTTTCCTACAGCTTCATTGCAAAAACATTTTGGTAATAAAAGGCTTAATGCTATAGTTCAAGATAATATTAGAATCAAAGATCCTTTAAATTACTCCCGCCGTGAGATTTTAATTGATTTATGGACTGACAGCTATACACTTGTCGATTTACCTAACGAAATTCATACTGCTTTCAATCTTTTGCCTTTGGGAGTTGGCATACAAAAAATAGAAAAAATTAAGCCAATTGAATCCAAACCATCTTCAGAAATAGAAAACTTAATCCCTGATACACTAGCAATTCAATTAGCAATTCTTGACAAATGGAATAACAAAGAAATTCTCCTTCAAGATGTTGAAAAACTTATTCGTGAGTTTATTTATCCTGCGGTTGTGGAGAGAATCGAATGGGATACAGAAATGTTACTAAAAGGAAGTTTTACGGGTAGTGGTGGTAAATTATTTCAGCAAAGAAACGTAGTTGCTCATAACCCAAAAGTTACGAGAAGGGAGAACGCGGGAATTGTTTTATCTCTCCCTTTAAATCCTGATGATGAAAAAGAGTTTCGAGAAACTGCGATCGCATTTCAAGGAATTTTGCAGTACAAACATTACAAACACTGGAAGTTTCCTAATGGCGATCGCTACTTCCGCGCTTATGCTAGTCAACTAGAACGCTGGAGTCAATATATTGTCGAGGAAATTCGCCGCCGTCCTAGAGAAAATGGTGAGGTTTGGAATCCTGTACCCGCTACTGTAGAATTATTGGCGATCGCAGCACGAATGTCGGGACATTCTACCAGTTTCCCTGAAGATATAATTAATGCTTTGTTTTTAGATTTAGAAGACAAAGACGAAGAAAATCGTACTAAAACCTGGAAAGAGTTGTTTAAGTCTCTACAAAAAAATCGTGACAAGTTATTAGAAATTGTCAAGAGTAGAATTGCTTGTAGTAAAGGTAATAGCAATACATTTCAAATTATCGATGCTGTTCAAATTCTTGCGCCTTTAAAAAGTATTTGCCAAGATTGGCAACTCAAATCAGAGATTCCTAACGATTTAAACACAGAATATCAAGTAATCAAAGATATCCGGCAAAAGGTAGATGAATTATTGCTAACCGCAATTGAGGAAGAATGCGATCGCCAATTTGGAGTCTATAAGCGTTTAATTGAGGAGTTTGGCGAAGAAATTAACAAGAAAGATGTAATTGATATTGTCAAGCAGGCAAAAGAAAAGGCAAGAGAAGCAGGGGTTTTTGGCGAAAGAAATGCAGAAAATTTGACTATTGTGATAGATCAATTTTACAAGACTCGTTTTGGCGGATACACCGACGCAATGAAGCGCATACAAACTGAAATTGAAAAAACAGAATATTCACCTACTAAGTTATTGCAACATTTAAGTGGAAATAATCAAAAAGCTATGAATGATACTTCAGAGTTTCTAAAAGTAACTAATAGCTTTTTAGATACATCTATAAATGAGGCACAAGAAAAAATCGAACAACTTAAATCAACGGAAAGTGCAACTGTAGAATCTCATCTAACAGCTATTGAAAGCGGCTTATCCAAGTTACAGCGTTTGCTTACAGAAATTAAAGGATAAATATTATGCTGACCGATAGAGCGAAACAATTGATTGAGCTTTCCGAGGAAAAAATTAAACTTCAGAAGTATGCAAGTCAACTTGATAGTTTTAAAACTAGACAACAACAAGTTGAAAAGGCAGTATCAGATATACTTCCTTTTGCAAATACCTTAAGAGTGTTTCGTCAAAAAAACATTATTGATTGCGATGTTGTGCAAAAAGTAGAGCAGCTTTTGCATTCTGTCAAGTTAAGATTAGATAACTTTAAAGAATCTCCAGAATGGATCATCGATTCTCGAAATTTTGACGGAAATATCTTAGAGAGAAGTATCAAAGGTATAACAAACGAACTACATGAGCAGCTAACCCAAGCTTGGAAAAGTTACCTAGCTCAAAAAATGCCTAGCACTAATCAGGAAATGCTTAATCTTTTAGTGAAAATTGACGAATTTAAACCAACGATTCAAGGGATTAGATATTTAAACGACCAAATACAACGCCAAAAACTTCCGCAAACTTCTGAGGAATTTGAGAAGACAGAGCTATCAATAGACCGATTGAGAGAACATTGGCATAGCTTAAGTTCTGATGAAGTCCCAGAAACTGTATTGCGTTTTCTTAAAGATGCTGTTGACTTCGGAGCGCCGCTTAATCTCCTAACTATAGAAGTTCGTGATTGGCTTGATCGTCACGGGATATCTGACAGTTTACGAATTCACTTGACTTAGTAAATTTCGATTGGTGGTGCTGTGATTAAATTGCCATTCATCGCTAACAACTAAGTAAAAACTCGCTACCGACAAGGGACGAGTTGTTACTTAGTTTAATTTATTGGTGCGATCGCTAAATTATTTAAGGCAGTTTCCGGGCCAACTATAGATATATAAGGATTTGTAAAGTAACGATTTGCTGCTCTTAAAGTATCTTCTGTTGTCACTTCCTTTACTTGCTGTTGAAACTTAATATCAAACTCAATTCCTAAGCCAATAATCTCGTACCAGCCGTACACTTGAGCAATTTGAGCATTAGTTTGTTTACCCAAAGCGTACTGTCCTAGAAGCTTATTTTTAGCGGTTTGCAGGGCTTCATTACTAAGCTCGGCGCTGCATAATAAATCAACTTCTGTTTGCAATCCCGCGCGCGCGATCGCGGTATTTTCGGGAGCCGTACCCATATAAACTACAAACTGAGCTACATCTTGCCTGGTAGGATAGAATGCCGAAACATCGTAAGCTAATCCTCGCTTTTCTCGCAGTTCCACAAATAACCGACTAGAAAGCCCATTACCCAAATAAGTAGAAAGTAGCTTTAGCGCCGTATAATCAGCCTCGCGCACCGCCGGAGCAAGATAACCAAGCATAACGATAGATTGCTGGGTTTGCTTGGCTGTCATCGTGGGGTAAGGCTGAGAAACTAGAGTAGGATAATTGAGCGTTGGTAAAGGAGTTGTAGGTTTTTGCCAATTGCCAAAAACTTCTTCAATCATGGCGATCGCATCCGTTGAAGTCACGCGACCAGCTAAACTAATAACTAAATTATCTGGGCGAAAATGCGTTTGATGAAACTCTTGCAAATCTTCCTTACGCAGATTAGTTACCGTTTCTTGTGTCCCCAAGGCTGACATGGCGTAAGGGTGGTTTTGGTACATTGCTTGACGCAACTTGTCAAAAGCGATCGTAAATGGTTGCTCTTGCTGAGAACGAATACCTTGCAAAGTTAAACGCCGCTCAAGTTCTACTTCCATTTCGGGAAAAGTTGGAAACCTTAATATTTGCCCAGCGAGTTCTAACATTGAGGGCATATCTGCGGTTACGGTTTTGAGGCTGAGAACAAAATAATCTCCCGCCGCATCGGTACTTAAACTTGCCCCTAACGATTCTACGCGATCGCCTATTTCAAAGGAGGAAAGCTTTTGCGTTCCCTTGGTAATCACATTAGATAATAAATGTGCGAGTCCTGCTTGCTGCGGCGCTTCCCAACTACTACCCGCGCGAATAAATAGCCGCGCTGCAATGATATCGGCTACAGGGTTTTCTGCTACCAGTATTGTGATGCCATTACTTAAAACTGTGCGTTGAATAGCTTGATTTTGTAGTTGGTGAGTTGTCACGCCCGCAATTCCTTCTTCTGATGATTATTTTTAACCTAACAAGGTTTGAGTACAGTTACCGCATACTGAGAAGGCGATAAATATTGACGAGCCAATAATTGCAGTTCTTCGCTCTGAAACGACTTCACTTCTTGAGGGTAACGTAAAGCAAGTTCTGGCGAAGCGATCGTGCTGTAATAGCCGTAAAGTCCGGCAATTTGGCTTGGTGTTTCGGTGTAAAAAGTATAATCGTTACACATTAGCCTTTTGCAGCGATCAAGTTCTGATGAACAAATGGGCATAGTTTGCAATTCTTCTAAACAAGTACGAATCAAAAACTCGACTCGCTCTAATTGTTGCGGATCTAACCAAGCTGTAATCGTAAATAAACTTGACTCCTTCTGTAAGGAAAAGTCGCAATTAATCCCCTGGACAAGTTGCCGTTCTTCTCGTAATTCTTTCACCAAACGGCAAGATCTACCGCCAGCTAATACTACCGAAAGTAAGTCTAAACCGTAGGCGTGGCGAAACTTATTGATGCCTGGCCCTATCCATGCCATCATCAATCGCGCCTGTTCTAAATTTGGCAATTTAATTTCTTGACGGCGCACTCCTGCTAATAAATATTCTCCTAACTTCACTTCTGGGCGATCGCACGGTTCTACAACTAACTTATTTTTGCGTTCAAAGTTACTGCTAACCAATTCCAAAGCCTGATCTTCTTCCACTCCTCCCACAACTACCACTGTCATATTTTCTGGTTGATAGTAGGTACGGTGAAACGATCGCATAGCGGCGGCGGAATGCTGAAGTAAATTATTGGTTGTCCCTAAAACCGAACGTCCGTAGGGATGAAGTTGGTAAACGCTTTCACTAAGAGCTTGAAAGCCGATCCAGTCGGGATCGTCGTAACAGGAGCGGATTTCTTCTAATACTACATCTCGTTCTTTGTCAAACTCATCTTCAGGAATTACGGCGTTTAAAAGTAAGTCGGCGAGGTAAGGCAAGGTATCTGCTAAATAAGCTGTGGCGGTCGTTAAAAAGTAATGGGCGTAATCGTGACTTGTTGCAGCGTTTGTCATCCCGCCATTATTTTCTATTACTCGGTCAAATTCTCCCGGACGAATGGTAGAAGTGCCTTTAAAAATCATGTGTTCAAGAAAGTGCGCCATTCCATACCAGTTTTCTGGTTCTCGGACTGCGCCAGCATTTACCCATACGTCTGCTACAACTACTGACGTAGTGCTTAGGTATTGGTGAATAACGGTTAATCCGCTATCTAGTTTAAGAAAATTAGCTGTGGGGACGGGAGCCGTTAGCAGTTGCAATTAACAGTTTTAACTAGAATTTAATCTTTTTATAATAACGTTTATAGGCGCATTAATTGAATTTGAAGATTAAAGAAAAGAGGTAGTATTAATACCTCTTTTCTATGTAACTATGTCAAAGCTGCAACAGAGACTTTTCCGGCAATGTTTAATGCGATCGCCGTCAGAGCTTTGGCGGAGGCTGACTCTGGTTCGGCAATGACAATCGGGATACCGCGATCGCCACCAATCCGCAAGGCAATTTCTAACGGTACGCAGCCTAGCAACGGTACGCCCATTTCTTTAGCAGTTTTTTCACCACCACCAGAGCCAAAAATGTCGTACTGCTTATCGGGCATATCGGGGGGGATAAAATAACTCATGTTTTCTACCATTCCCAATACTGGAACGTGCATTTGCTCGAACATTTTTAGACCTTTACGAGAGTCTAGCAGCGCCACTGTCTGAGGTGTAGTGACAATTACCGCCCCCGCCATTGGTACAGCTTGAACTAGCGTCAATTGCGCGTCACCCGTGCCTGGAGGCATATCAACAATTAGGTAATCTAATTCTCCCCACTGTACTTGATAGAGAAACTGACGAATTACACCGTTTAACATTGGGCCGCGCCAAACCACAGGCTGATCGCGGTCAATTAAAAAACCCATCGAAACAAGCTTAACGCCGTGATTAAAAGCTGGTTCTAGTACGTCTTGTTTGCCGTTGTTTTGTACCAATATTTTCGCATCTGCAAGTCCTAACATCGTCGGCGCGTTGGGCCCGTAAATATCAGCATCTAGTAAGCCAACTTTTGCCCCAGTTTGAGCCAAAGCTACCGCAACATTTACAGCTACAGTGCTTTTGCCTACACCACCTTTACCGCTAGAAATTGCCACAATATTTTTTACTCCAGCAATTCCCGTGCGATCGGGTAAGCCTTTTTGCTGAGGAGTTTCGGCGGTTACATCTATCAAAACCTCGGTTACGCCGGGTAATTTTTTAACGGCTTTGGTGCAGTCTTCAACAATAAATTCTCGCAACGGACAAGCGGGGGTTGTAAGTACCAAAGTAAAGCTAACTTTGCCGTTATCTATGACAACGTTACGAATCATATTCAGTTCTACCAGGCTTTTTTGCAGTTCTGGATCTTGAACTGGTCGCAATACTTCTAATACAGAACTAGCATTAAGGGTTTCAATCATAGTGTTTTAAAAAACAAAGCATACAGCAAGGATTGTACTTCTTCCTGCATCTTAGCTTTCTAAGCCGAGGCAATTCCTGGGGCTAATTAAAACTCAAAACTATTTTTTGGGTTTTTGGCAACTCTAGGCAACCCATCGGCGGCTTTTTCGGCGGCGGCAGCCAATGCTGCGGCTACCTTGGCGGCGTAAGGACGGGAAAAAGACCAAATCAACGGCGACAACCAGCCATTAAGCGTTACTGAGTAAGAAATACAGTTACCGCAGACTGTAGACTCTACTCGATAAGTTACTCTTTCTTCTAGCCCAGGAATTGCAATTACTCTGACACTTAGCAATTCTCCAGGTCTAACCATCTCCACAAAAATTCTTACAGGAATTGGCCCTAAGCGCGTTACTGCTTGATAAATTAAGCCCGGTTTTGGTACTACCCCACAGGGAACATTGGTGCTTGATAGGACTGGATGCCAGGAAACATCTGCCAAATTTACCACTGTTCGCCACAATTCATCTACCGAGGCGGAACTAATAACTTGATAGGTTCGTGCTAAAGAACATCGAAACCAGCGCTGTTTGCGGTGGATAAATTTGGACAAACATTTGTGCATTTTTCTAAATGTCCTTTCTAAGCACTTTTTATACAATTTTGGCATTGCAACCCAAACCTTAGTTTAGTTTTTCACATAGTTGCAATTTGTTTCTATACCATTTTGCTCAATATTATCTCTCTTGAAAATTTTGTTTAAGTTACGTGATATGCGATCGCTCGTTAAGCCTGATTTAAGCGAAAATAGTTGCAGCGTTTGTCTCGCTCCCAAAACTTAGCGCGAAACTAATTAGCATATTTGTTAGTACAACCTGACAAATATAGTAAAACTTAACTTTTCTTTAAATTTAGTAAATTATGACCACTACCTCAACCCATACACTCACCGCCTTACCCCCAGAAAATGCCAAAGATCGAGTTAGACAACTAATGCAAGGTTTGCAAGATGAAATTTGTCAAGCTTTAGAACAGGTTGATGGAGTAGGTAAATTTCGTCAAGATGCTTGGGAAAGAGAGGAAGGCGGTGGTGGGCGATCGCGGGTAATGCGCGATGGCGATGTATTTGAACAAGGTGGGGTAGGTTTTTCGGAAGTTTGGGGAACGCATTTACCACCGTCAATTTTAGCCCAGCGTCCCGACGCAGAAGGGCATAGATGGTTTGCAACGGGTACATCAATGGTATTGCATCCCCGTAATCCTTACGTGCCTACTGTACACCTCAATTATCGTTATTTTGAAGCTGGCCCCGTTTGGTGGTTTGGTGGGGGAATCGATCTAACTCCTTACTACCCTTTTGCCGAAGATGTTAAGCAATTTCATTTAACTATGAAGCAAGCCGCCGATACTCATAACCCTGAGTATTACCCAGTGTTTAAGAAGTGGTGCGATGAATATTTTTACTTAAAGCATCGAAACGAAACTCGCGGCGTGGGGGGGATATTTTTTGACTATCAAGACGGACAAGGAGAATTGTATCGCGGTACAGACCCAGAGGGCGCAGCAGGTAAGTATAACCAGCAAATTGGCAAACCAGATCCGCGCAGTTGGGAAGACATATTTAGCTTTGCGCGAGATTGCGGGAAAGCATTTTTACCTGCTTACTTGCCAATTGTCGAAAAACGTAGAGAGATGGAATATAGCGATCGCCAGCGTAATTTTCAATTATATCGTCGCGGACGTTATGTAGAATTTAATTTAGTGTACGACCGGGGAACAATTTTCGGCTTGCAAACCAATGGACGCACCGAATCGATTTTGATGTCTTTACCGCCCCTAGTACGGTGGGAATATGGTTATCAGCCAGAACCCAACACTCCCGAATCTGAATTATACGAAACCTATTTAAAGCCTCAAGACTGGGCTAATTGGACTCAAGAGTAAAGCTATTGGGCAAAAGACAATATCCAACCAATTCAAAAACTTCAAATTATTATCTCTCATGCACGCTCTATCTATTCCTACCTGGATTATTCATGTTTCTAGCGTTATCGAGTGGATTAGCGCTATTTGGTTAATTTGGCTTTATGGCGAAACGACAAAAAACCGCTCTTGGTTTGCTTTATCCTTCGCCATGCTACCAGCCTTGATTAGTGCCATGTGTGCTTGTACTTGGCACTTTTTTGATAACTCACCTTCCTTAGAATGGTTAGTGACACTCCAAGCAGCGATGACGCTAGTTGGCAACTGTACGCTTTTAGCGGCGGGATGGTGGATTTGGAAAACGAGTAAATTAAAACCAGAGACAACTTCCAAATTGCAGCCAAATTCTTCTAAACTAGGCGCATGATTTCTAAAGAAACTCTGTTTGCTTTATCTCTGTTTCCCTACTTGGGTTTCTTGTGGTTTCTCAGCCGTACTACGTTGATGCCACGTTTGGCACTGATGGGCTTTTACGGTACTTTAGTTTTTGTTGCTGTTACTATCCCTGCGGCAATTTATGCCCAAGTCCATTATGGTGAGTCTTTAGCTAATGTTGATTGGCTACATGGTTCGGCGGAGTCATTTTTAACAGTGTCTAATATCATGCTGGTATTGGGTTTTAGACAAGCTTTGATGGCGGCAAAAAGTTCTGAATGACTTCAAAATGTAGAGACGTTGCTCCAAAATGTAGAGACGTTGCAATGCAACTCCAAAATGTAGAGACGTTGCAATGCAACGTCTCTACAAAGCAATGCAACGTCTCTACAAAGCAATGCAACGTCTCTACAAAGTTAATTTATACGTTAACTGCTATGCGATCGCGGTTATGTGTTTCCTCAAAGTTAATTATTGGCCCCTTGGGAACAATTCTTGTCGGGTTAACATTGGGATGACTTCTGTAATAATGCCGTTTGATATGATCGACATTACAGGTTTCTCTGATTCCTGGCTGCTGGTACAAGTCTTTAAGGTAATTCCAGAGGTTAGGATAATCGACAATGCGGCGCAAGTTACATTTAAAGTGGACGTAATAAACCGCGTCGAAGCGCAACAAAGTAGTAAACATAAACCAATCAGCTTCAGTAATGCGATCGCAAGCTAGATATCTTTGCTTGGCTAAAACACTTTCCCAGCGATCAAGATTGGCAAATAATTCAGTTACGGCTTCATCATAAGCCGATTGAGTCGTTGCAAAACCTGCTTTATAAACGCCGTTATTTATTGGTTGGTAGATAGCATCGGCTATTTCATCAATGGCGCTTTGCAATTTTTCAGGATAAAAATCAACATCATTTTTTGCATAAGCCTCAAACTGAGTGTCAAACATTTTGACAATTTCACGAGACTCGTTATTGACAATTGTGTTTGTCTGTGTATCCCACACCACGGGAACTGTAACTCGTCCGGTATAGTTAGGGTCGGCTTTAAGATACAATTCCCACAAATAGCGGGTATGGTTGACAGTATCAGGAATACAACCGGGTTCTGTATCTGAGAATTCCCAGCTATTTTGGTCAATTTCTGCCGCTACCACCGATAGACCAATTACATTTTCTAAGCCCTTTAAGCGGCGCATAATGCAATACTTTTCGGTTAAGCCCAAAACAGGTAGAGTAAAAGTCGTGCCGAAGAGTGTCAGACCATTCAATGCAATTCAAGAAATTTTCGTTGCTCACACAGGGAATTGAATCGGGGGAAGTGCTAAAGGCCATAGAAGCAGCAATACCACCAGAAACTATTGAGCAGGTGTTAAACCAGACAGATAGTAGGGAAACGCGAAAGCGCAAACTGCCATCACACCTAGTAGTCGCTCTTGTAATTGCGATGAGCCTATGGTCGTCGGATTCGATGCGAACAGTTCTGAAAAATCTGGTCAAAGGCCTAAGAACACAGTGGCTAAGATTAGCTCAGTTTTGGCAAGTACCAAGTCCATCATCAATTACAGAAGCAAGGCAGAGACTGGGATGTCGAGCAATGAGCCAGTTATTCAACCAAGTAGCAAGTCCCTTGGGAACACCACAAACTCCAGGTGCATTTTTGTGTGGACTGCGAGTCATGGCAGTAGATGGCACTGTACTAGACGTGCCTGATACGCCAGCAAATGCCAAAGTTTTTGGATATCCAGGCAGTAGACGCGGAACCAGAGCGGCATTTCCCAAAATTCGACTGGTGTTATTGGTTGAAGCAGGGACTCATTTAATTGTGGATGCGTTGATGTGTCCTTACCGGATGGGAGAACGAGTGCGAGCCAAGAAACTGCTGCGTTCAGTCACACAAGGGATGTTACTGATGTGGGATAGAGGATTGCACTCTTATGCAATGGTGCAAGCAACTCAAAAACAAGGATGTGATTACCTGGGACCAGTACCGAAGAACGTGAAATTTGCCGCCGAAAAAATTTTAGACGATGGGTCATATCTGAGTGGGGTTTATCCTGATGGTAAGTCTAAGAAAAAAGGTGCTACCAAAATTCTTTTACGCGTGATTGAGTACACTATTGACTCCGAAGAAGAACAAAAAACTTACCGTCTGATTACTAGTTTGCTAGATCCTACTCTTTACCCAGCTTTATTACTAGCGTCTGAATACCATCAACGTTGGGAAGTAGAAAATACGATTGATGAACTCAAAACCCACCTGTTGGGTCGTAAAACTCCCATCCGCTCACTCAATCCCCGCGAGGTTGTCCAAGAAGTTTATGGTTTGCTTCTAGGGCATTGGGCTGTTCGATGCTTAATGGTCCAAGCTGCACAGCAAGCAGGTATCTCTCCTCTGCGTTTTTGTTTTACTGGTACACTCAAAGTGATTCGGAGTGCTATTCCTGAATTTCAAAATGCTCCAACCGAACAACTCCCTTTTTTTTGTCATGGTTGATGATTGAGATTTTGGATGAGAAAATTCCTCCCCGTCAAGGTAGAACGAACCCTCGATTAGTCAAAAAAACTTGTTCCAAGTTTCCATCTAAGAAACCCATTCATCGCGGAAGTGGTACTCAACACCAGACACTCATTTTTTCCATTATTAATACTGCTTAATTCTTAACCGAAAAGTATTGGCGCATAATGGCGGTACGATGCGCCCAAGGACACGCCCAAGAGATGTAGAGATGGTAGCGCCCCGGTTCGGCTTTAAAACCGCTACTTCCATCGCTAGTAATGCGATCGCGGAAGGTAGTAGAAGGGCGAACAAATTTGCCTTGCTCGTCTTCTTGATCTCTTTGAGCAATCCATTTACCGTCCTTAAGTACACCTAAACCCATAATTGTTTCCTCTACAAGTGTTTACTTAAAGTTAAGTTCAATTAGGGCTTAGGCTGCATCATTCTTAAGTGCTAGGGAAACTCATTGGGGGCTGAGGATCTGGGGAACTTTAAAAAATTCGCCTTCTTGGTCTGGCGCACCAGTTAGTATTGCTTCTCTGTCACTATAGGGTTGTAATTCATCTTTGCGCGTCACATTACTAACCTCAATGGCGCGGGTTGTCGGTTGAACATCGGTAACATCAAGTTCGCTCAGTTGAGCAAAATAATCTAAAATACTGCCCAACTGGGTAGTAAATTGTTCTTCTTCTTCAGGCGATAGTTCTAAACGGGCTAGCATTGCAACTTTGTGGACTTGTTCGCGATCGATCATAAGTTAGTTAATGGAAGGAAATATTGTAAAACTAAAGTTAGAGCTAGAAATAAACATCTATATTCGAGCGTCCGGTAGTTTTGAGCCAGTTTTGGGCTTCTAGGTAGTTATTAGGAGCCATGCGAATTGCTCTTACCCAGTATTGAGCAGCTTTATCAAACAACTGTTCGGCTGCGTCAGCGTCCCCAATAGCTTTAGCTTGTTCGCCTTGGTAGTGGTAGATTACGGCAATGTTATTCAAAGCTTGAGGTAAGCGGGGATTAAATTCTATCGCTAGTTCGTATTGAGTTAAAGCTCTTTGGTGTTCGCCATTACTAGCATAAATTAGCCCCATATTGTAGAGAATATAGCTGCGATCGTTCGTATCTTCCTCTAATTCCAAAGCTTCGTTGTAGTTGTCCAGTGCTTCCGCGTATTCTCCATCAGCTTGCGCCGACATTCCATCGCGGTAGTAAACAAAGGCTTCTTTGGCTTTTTTGTTGGTAGGCAAGATTTTTAAGATAATATCTGCCATGACAGTAAAAGACTTGTCAATAAAATTATCGTTACGTTGAGTTCTTGGCATAGTCGTCTTGATTAATGTTTTTGCTAACGGCTGGATTCTAAGTAATTTTGTGATTGTTTACCACCTATATCTAAGGTAGTATGTCTGCGGTCGATTGTTGTACCCCAAAATGCGATCGCCCTCTAGTTGAAATGCAAATTCGCTTGTTTCGCCCCCAAGACACAGATCAAATAGCCCAGTTATTTCATCAAACCGTGCATGAAGTCAACCGCCGCGATTATTCTAGCAATCAATGTTTAGCTTGGTCGCCAAAGGATATTTATTTTCGAGACTGGGAAAAAGTTTGCTCTAGTCGCTATACCTTTGTTGCCGAAATTGGGGATGCGATCGTTGGGTTTGGCGAGTTAGAAGCCAATGGTCATATTGATTGCTTTTATTGCCATAAAGACTATCAGCGTTGTGGTGTTGGTAGTAAAATCTATCAAGCGATAGAAGAAAAAGCGGATGAATTGGGGTTGCGGCGCTTGTTTACGGAAGCAAGTATTACCGCAAAGCCATTTTTTCAGCATCTAGGGTTTGTAATTATTACTGAGCAGCAAGTTAGTTGTCGAGGAGAAATTTTTACAAACTACGC
This sequence comes from Tatlockia sp., assembly GCA_013698215.1. Classification (GTDB taxonomy): domain Bacteria; phylum Cyanobacteriota; class Cyanobacteriia; order Cyanobacteriales; family Chroococcidiopsidaceae; genus Aliterella. The sequence continues at coordinate 18,184 of JACCVJ010000137.1, forward strand.
AATGGAGAAGTTGTTAGTAGAAGCTGGCAAATAAACTAAGAACAGCCTTCAATGTATTATATTTATGGCAGTTTTCCGGCTCTAAAAGTAGTTACTCGTTTACCGTCAGCTTCAAATACTACTCGATAAGAGCGATCGCTTGCAGTTTCATCTCAACGAAGATATCAAGGTTGCTGAACTTCACAATCAGTTAATCCCTTAGCTCTATTCACGAACTTAGTATCAAAGTATATATTGCGGAACAGTCCTGGCTTTGTACTAAATGAAGGGCATCAGCAAAATCCAGCCCATTCTCATGCCATTGCAGAGCTTGCGCCATCAAACTTCCATTCGTAAGCTGGACATTAGGTAAACCTAGTAAATTTCTAAATGCCCTGCAAATTTCATCCGGTTTGAAATGGTAGGCAAAACGTAATACCCACTCAGTTTCGAGAATTACGGTGTCTGGGATAAATATTTCTTGTTCCTGAAATAGCTTGAGGCTTTTGTTGTATTGCTGTTCATCATCTTGAGTTAAAAGACGTACCACAACGTTTGTATCAACTGCGATCATGCCACTGTTCCATTACTCCCTGGCGAATCGCATCTTCTATATCATCTAAGCTCTTGGGTTTTCCTGGATATTTCAAGCAGCCTGCAACCTGAGCTAATGTCGTCTCTGGAAAAGGCTTTTTGGGTTTTAAAAGAATACCATCACCAACATCAATAGCCATAAGTTCTTGACCTGCTTCCCAGTTATGAGCAGCACGTAAAGCTTTTGGAATAACAACTTGTCCTTTACTCGACAAACGGGTTACTTCCACTATACTCAGAGTCAAAAGGTGTAAGAAATATGTAAGAATTTTATCATCATTATCTTGCCAGTGGTTATGGCGGTCGAACACTGCATTGGAGCCAAAATCAACTCAACTTCACCGTTGTGCAGCTTTATATCTTGGTGAGGATGGTATAGCAAGGTTGTTGGGTGAGTATTTGAGTAAATAAACTAAGAACAGCCTTCAATATATTCTACTTCTGGCAGTTTACCGACTCTAAAGCGAAGGACTCGTTTTCCATCAGTTTCAAATACCAGTCGATAATTGCGATCGCTCTTATCTTTGGGTACATACGTCAAATAGTGTCCGCCACTATCTCCCGTGTATTTATGAGCGCTGACTTTTATTTGTCCTGGATACAGTGCTTTAATTCGGGCTTCGGTATCACCAATTTTTACCCCGCTTAGAGTAGTAACGGAACTTTTATCATATACGTCTACTCTAGCAATGCGCCCATCTGTCACCATAAATCCCAGACCTTTAGGTGCGCCTTGAGGCTGGACGTAATAGCAACTAGGCTCTACTTTACCAACTAGCTTAATACCTGCGGCTTTGCTTGCCTCTGCAACGGTCATCCCTACTCTAATTGAGCCAATGCTATTAATCGCAACTTTTGACTGGTTGGTAATTTTTGTTTGAGCGTTAGTTGCACTAATAGCCACTACCAAGACTACTAGGGGACTGACTAAATAAGTTAAAAATTTCGCGCTCATATTCTTTAATAACTAACAATTTATTTTAGATTATCTCAGTCAATTGGTGCCAAGCACAAAAAAAAGGGATGACA
>JACCVJ010000145.1 GCA_013698215.1 Tatlockia sp.
GATCGCACCTACTTACACTTTTGCCGCAATCTTAGCTTCTTTTGCTGTCAAACGTTCGTAAGTTGCGCGCATTTTCAAGCCTGTCAATACTTGAAATAATCCCGTTCCGTTGTTTGAACCTGGATATTCGCGGTGTTGCAGCAATAAATGGGTCATTTCTCCTTGATACTTGGTCGAAGTTTTGCTCAAATGATTCTCTAGATAAATTACTTCGTCTAGGTTGTCAAATTGACCATCTACTTCTAAAACAGATACGTTGTCTTGACTGTAAGGATCTGGCCCATAATACATTTGCATTCCTGGGTAAGAACAAGTAAGCTTACGTCCGCAAGGTGTCCAATGAATAGTTGAACCTTCGTCAAACAAGTAAACTGGCTCTAATCCTTCTATTCCTTCGCGCTGAATCATGCGGACGCGCAATACTTTGCGCTCTTTGTCTTCTTTCAGAAGTTGGGTAGGCAATACTTGAATTACTACGTCAGCAAATTTTTTCTGTGGTTCAATATAAGCTGTAAAGTCTGGACGACGAGAATTGATCGCCGCTAGTACGTCTTCGTAGCGATGACCTCTTTCTTCCATGTCTCGCTGAATTTTCCAGGCAATTTTGACTTCATCGCTGATATCTAAATACACGCTGAAATCTAACAGACTTCTGACTCTTTCATCGTACAAGGGATGCAACCCTTCAACTACGATAATGTGGTTTGCCCCTATAGGTTCTGGTGGATCTATTTCTCCGGTTTCGTGGTTATATATGGGCTTATTTATTGATTGACCTTGCTTGAGCGCTTTTAGTTGCTCGTACATCAGATCGAAATTGTTTGCTCTAGGATCTAAGGCGGTTATTTTTGTCTCTTTGCGCTGCTTGCGATCCAAACTGTGATAGTCATCTAAACAGATTACTGTCAAAAATTCTTCGCCAAATAAGTCGGCTAACCGACGCAAAAAGGTTGATTTACCACATCCTGAATCCCCTGCAACTCCAATTAATACGACTCTATCCGGCGAACTTGTCATAGCTTTCCTCTACTGGCAAAATGATGAAATCAATAATTTTTCTTTGCTGTACGTCTGTAGCTGTTTTTTCTTTACCTAGGCGGCTAAGAATTAAGTAGCGACTCAATAAAGCAGTCCGCTATGCTTTATCTGTTTTTCGTTTTCCATTCCTGGTTAACGCTAGTCGCAAGTAGCTACTAGAACTTTTATGCGGTACTAATTGCTTTTTTGATAAAAAACAATCAAATTGTGCTGTGGTAAGTATTTAATACTATTGTTATTGTAGATTTTACCAAAATAGGATCTCTCTTACAATGCCCAAAGCTCAAGCTTTATCGTCTGCCTTAGTACCTATGCTAAGGTTTTGTTGCACACTTTTATAAAAAAAGTCTAAACTGGCACTTTTTATTTTGATATTTGCTCGAACCTGTCAACCGTAACTTTCCGCTCCAGCACTCTAAGCGCCGGGTATCCGGTATCATGATTCAAGGTAGCAAGGCTCGAAATTTTCATTAAGTTAAGTACGGTTCGGAGAGATTTAAGCAATGTATAATTCAAGCGCCGCAGATCGGGCTGCTAATACCGAAGCTGGTAGCCGCGTCTTTTTGTACGAAGTAGTAGGTATCCGTCAAAACGAAGAAACTGACAATAGGACTCCGGCGATTCGTCAAAGTGGCAGTATTTTTATTAGAGTGCCTTATAGCCGCATGAATCAAGAGATGCAGCGCATCGCTCGTATGGGCGGAAAAATTGTTAATATCCACCTTCAAGATGTCAATCAACCGAACGGTCAAGTAACATCATCTGTAAATAAGGACAGTAATTATTCTGTAACTGCTATGAGCGAACAGAATAATTCATCGGTATCAGCAGAAAATGAGTTAGCGCCCCAAAATGCAGAAAAAGAAGGCAAACCAATGACTCAAGCAAAACTAAAAGCTGATAAGCACAAAGATGTTCCTGTAAATATTTACCGCCCTAATGCTCCTTATCTCGGTCAATGTGTCTCTAATGAGGAGTTGGTTGGGGAAGGTGGTATCGGTACAGTACGGCATTTAACATTTGATATTTCTGGGGGCGATTTGCGCTACCTTGAAGGTCAAAGTATTGGGATTATTCCTCCAGGTACGGACAAAAACGGCAAACCCGAAAAGTTACGGTTATATTCCATTGCATCAACTCGTCATGGCGATCGCGTTGACGATAAAACTGTCTCTTTATGCGTCCGTCAGCTAGAATACAAGCACCCTGAAACGGGCGAAATGATTTATGGCGTTTGTTCTACTCACTTGTGCAATATAGAAGTAGGTACAGAAGTTAAAATTACTGGTCCTGTTGGTAAGGAAATGTTGTTACCAGAGGACACTGAAGCAAATGTAATTATGTTTGCAACGGGTACGGGTATTGCTCCCTTTAGAGCTTACCTCTGGCGGATGTTCAAAAAGAACGAACAAGAAGCCAACCCTGACTATAAGTTTAACGGTTTAGCCTGGTTAGTTTTTGGAATCCCGACTACTCCAAACGTTTTGTATAAAGAGGAGTTAGAGGAAATGCAAACGCAGTATCCCGACAATTTCCGCTTGACTTACGCAATCAGCCGCGAACAAAAAAACCCTGAAGGCGGCAGAATGTATATTCAAGATCGAGTAGCAGAACACGCTCAAGATTTGTGGAAGTTGATTCAAAAGGAAAATACTCACACCTATATTTGCGGTTTGAAAGGTATGGAAGGCGGTATTGACGAAGCGCTATCGGCGGCGGCGGCGGCGGATGGTGTAAATTGGATTGATTATCAAAAAGCAATGAAAAAAGCTGGTCGCTGGCACGTAGAAACTTACTAAATACTAATAGTTAGTCGATTTGTAGGGGTGTATTTACCATACACCCCTACAATAGTTTTTGGTGATATTGGTAACAGATTGTGGCTTTTAAAGTAGGAATCTTGGGCTTAGGGACGGTAGGTACAGGTACAGTTCAACTGCTATTAGATCCTACTGGTCGGCAGGCGTTGCTAAAAGAAATAGAAGTACACAAAGTCGGGGTAAAATCTCTAGCTAAATCCCGCGCTGTAACTTTGCCTGCGGAAGTAATTACTACAGATTTAGAATCAATTGTTAAAGATCCGGCGATAGATATAGTCGTAGAATTGCTAGGAGGCTTAGAACCTGCGCGAAGTCTTATCTTACAGGCAATTAGTCACGGTAAGCACGTTGTGACAGCCAATAAAGCCGTAATTGCCCGTTATGGCGATGAAATTTTTACAGCAGCTAATGCCGCCGGGGTATACGTGATGTTAGAGGCGGCTGTTGGCGGCGGTATCCCGGTTATTGCGCCCCTGAAGCAATCTTTGAGTGTAAATCGGATTACGGCGGTTACAGGGATTGTTAATGGCACGACAAATTATATTTTGACAGCAATGCGCGATCGCGGGAGTGATTTTGCGGAAGTTTTAGCCGAAGCCCAACAACTAGGTTACGCGGAAGCCGATCCCACTGCGGATATAGATGGATTAGACGCAGCCGATAAAATTGCGATTCTTGCTTCTTTAGCTTTTGGTGGACGAATTAAGTTACAAGATGTTTATTGTGAAGGTATCCGCAATGTTAGCAAGGCAGACATTGCTTACGCTGAAAAACTCGGTTTTGTCATTAAACTACTTGCTATTGCCAAAAAAGCCCCCTCTAGTAACAGTCTCTTTTTGCGCGTCCATCCGACTTTAGTACCGCAAAGCCACCCTTTAGCCAGCATTAATGGGGTATACAACGCAATTTTGGTAGAAGGGCAACCCCTAGGACAAGTAATGTTTTTTGGGCCGGGAGCGGGGGCGGGAGCAACGGCTAGTGCGGTAGTATCAGATATTTTAGCGATCGCAGCCGTATTAAAAACTGGCACAGCAAAACCCCATGCTTTAATGTCTTGTTCTCATCAAGAATATTGCGAAAAGTCGCCAATGGACGATCTCGTAACGCGCTTTTACGCTCGTTTTCTGACGCAAGATCATCCGGGGGTAATTGGTAAATTGGGTACTTGTTTCGGTAACTGTGGCGTTAGCTTAGAATCAGTGGTACAAACAGGCATCCATGATAATTTAGCTGAAATTGTTGTAGTTACTCACGATGTCCGCGAAGGCGATTTTAATGCTTCTTTAGCAGAAATTCGGGCTTTACCCGCCCTAAGTAGCATTGCCAGCTTATTAAGAGTGCTGTAAAAAAACCTACCCAAAAGAGGTATCGCAAAAGCTCTAGTTAATGCCTTAATTTGGCTATATTCTTTTGCTGTTAATATGACAAATTCTTTACCGCCCGATCCTTCGCCATCGGACAAAACACCTTTAGGTTTTGATGATTTTATCGGAATTTTGGTTGCTTTTAGCGCTATTGGCGGGATTATTTGGTGGTCGTTATCTCGCAATCCAGCAACTTTAAACCTCGATCGCATTTTATCAGGCGATCGCAATTCTACTCCTTTACTGGTTCCTTCCCCGCAAGCCACTGAGGAAAACGAAACCACTCCAAGATTGTTACCTCCGGTAAGCCCCACTATTTCACCCGCAGAAATCCCTCCCACACAATTACAAAGACCATCACAAAGGTTTCCAGTAGTCGTTCCCCTACCTAATACAACTGCTTCTGCTTCGCCAACTCCAAAAGTAGGCGCGCCGATCAATTTTGTGGATGTTCCCCAAGATTATTGGGCGCGTCCTTACATTGCTGCTTTATCCGCCCGTCGGATTGTGAATGGCTACGCTGGAGACTATTTTCGACCAAATCAGACGATAACTCGCGCTGAATTTGCGGCATTGGTGCAAGCTGCTTTTGACAATCAGCCTGTTCCAGGGACAACGGAGTATAAAGATATTCCAACCAATTTTTGGGGCATTCCAGCTATCAACAGCGCTACAAGAACCGGGTTTTTGACAGGGTATCCTGGCGATATTTTCCGCCCAATTCAAGAAATTCCTCGCGTGCAAGTTTTGGTTGCTCTTGCTAGTGGGTTAAATCTCACACCATCAACTTCCCCTGAACAAGTTTTGCAAGCTTATGGGGATGCTACAGAAATTCCTAACTACGCTAGAGAGAAAGTGGCGGCGGCAACAAATGCAGGGCTTGTAGCTAATTATCCCGATCGCAATTCCCTTGCACCTAACCGCAATGCTACCCGCGCCGAAGTTACGGCAATGATATATCAAGCGCTGGTACACAATGGTAGTTTAAAGCCAATAGATTCGCCCTATGTAGGTAATACTAAATAAAAATAAGCGATCGCACTTATAGGATGGGCGATCGCTTATTTATTGTGAAGTAGATTAGTTATTACAGACTACCAACTACTTTTCCTTTCAACTTTTCAATATCTTGCGCCAGTTCTTGACGGCGGGAGGCTTGAAGCAAGTAGCGGTTAACAAACCAAGCTGAGTAGGCAATCCCAACTAATTCAAAGGTTGGTGCTAAGAGGGGAATATCGTTTAGAGCGTCAATTACTCCAAGTACGACTTTAACTCTCATAAATGCCGCAAAGATTAATCCCAGGCTAGTAATTGGCTGCTTATAATCTTGCCAGAATTTACCAATTATGTCAGGGAGTTGAGATAAAAATCCTGAAACTTGTGAGCCTACACGCGTCCACTGATCGTCTGTGTTTGGCTCTATAGTAACCATAGTTCCTGGGGCTGATACCTTAATATT
>JACCVJ010000174.1 GCA_013698215.1 Tatlockia sp.
TTAATAATAAGAAAACGGAACCAAGTGCGATCGCAATGTTTTGTTTGACGACAACTTGAGAACGACGACCTAAACCTATGGCGTGTGATAATTTTTCTAAGCGGTCTGCCATCAACACAATATCAGCCGTTTCTAGTGCTACATCACTGCCAGCTATTCCCATAGCAATTCCTACCGATGCTTGAGCTAAGGCAGGAGCATCATTAATCCCATCTCCTACCATTGCTACAGTTTTGTACTGCTTCTGTAAATATTTGATTACGTTTACCTTATCTTCTGGCAATAGTTCTGCATACACCTCATCTACCCCAACATCAAGAGCTATACTGCGGGCTGTGCGTTCGTTATCCCCGGTCAACATCACGATTTGTTCAATGCCCAGTTTTCTAAGCTGACTGATTGCTTGTGCTGCTTCTGGTCTAACTGTGTCTGCAACGGCAATAATTCCGACAAGCTTGCCCGCATAAGCTACCCACACTACTGTTTTTCCCTCTCTCTCTAACTGCTGGTAATGGTGCATTAAATTTGAGGAAAAAGTATTAGTCTGCTCTTGCACAAATGCCGCTTTACCTACTACAGCCTGCTTGTTATTAATTACTCCAATAATTCCCCGTCCGGTTTTAGCCTGGACATTTACGGCTTCACACCACTTTATGTGTTTAGCCTTTGCTGCAAGCACAATAGCCTCACCAATTGGATGCTCCGATAAACTTTCTAAAGCAGCAGCCACTTGTAATAATAAAGTTTCAGTCTGATTTTCTACGGGGATGATTTTGACAACTTGAGGCTTTCCAGTTGTAAGCGTACCTGTTTTATCAAACGCGATCGCTTTCACCCGTCCAATCATCTCCAACTGAGCGCCATTCTTAAATAAAATCCCTTGCTGTGCGCCGTTGGCAATACCTGATAACAATGTTGGCATAATTGCTGCCATTAAAGCACAAGGAGAGGCAACCACTAAAAAAATTAGCGCCCGATAAATGGTGTTTTCCCAACTCCAACCAAGTAGGAAAGGCGGTAATATTACTAACATTAGCCCTGTCAAAACAATAATTCGAGCGTATAGCCGCTCAAATCGTTCCACAAACTGCTGCGAGGGAGGAGTCTGGGTCTGTGCTTGTTCTACAAGACGAATTACCCGTTGAATTAAACTACTTTCTGGTGGTTGATGCACCTTTAATCTAAGGACACCGTTACCATTAATAGTGCCAGCAAAAACTTCATCGCCCAACGTTTTTTCAATGGGCATCGATTCGCCCGTAATGGATGCTTGGTTGAGGGTGCTGTAACCTTCAATAATCAAGCCATCGGTGGGAATCAATTCGCCTGGTTTAACTAAGACTTGATTGCCAATTTTTAGCTCGGAGATTGGAACAATTTTTTCTTGTCCATTTATTAATACTCGTGCTGTATCTGTAGTCAAACTCATCAAACTTTTGATGCTTCGCTCTGTGCGTTGCATTGCATAGCCTTCAATTGCGCCACTACTTGCAAAAATCAGAATGAGCATCGCACCATCAACAATCAGATAATACTCGCGCCGCCACAATCCTAGCCCCGCAGCCCCTAAAGCGGCGACAATCATCAGCAGGTCAACGTCTAGTTCTTTTTCTCGAAATAAAGTAGTCAATCCCTCACGAGCGCTTTCATACCCACCGATTACATAGGCGGCGGGTAGAATTAATAATCCCAGTGCCACCCAGCCAATATTGAGTGCAAGCAAACCAAGGAGTACAAGTAGACCGCAGATAGTAGCTGCTACAGCGTCTGGATGTTCTCTTAACAATGCAATTAAGCGAGGAGGCGAGAATGAATTGTAAACCATTTCGATAGTTAAGTTGATTGTTAATTCCTTCAGCCTAAACCTTGACATTAATGTTAATGTCAAGGTGGTTGCAAGCAAAAATACAAGCATGGCTGAACAGTACCTAACTATCAAGGAACTTACAGACACGGTAAGAGGGGATATAACTCCACGTATGGTACGGCACTATCATCAGATAGGGTTGCTGCCACAAGCAAAACGCTCTAAATCAAACTATCGACTGTATACTCATGCTGACGTGCAAAAGCTGCGGCGAATTGTGGCGTTAAAGCAACAAGGGTTCCAACTGTCACACATCCAAAACTTACTGAAATCTAACGATCTTGCTACGATAAACGATACGTTGATAACTCAGCTACAGCAGCAATATCGGTTTGTAATGCAACAGTTGACACGACTGCGACAAACAGCGTCGGCATTAGAAGGATTACTAGGGCGAGATTACCAGTGTCAAAATATTCAAGCAGAAGACTTCGCCCAACTGCGAAAATTGGAAGTAGAAACTACAGATGGACTACAACAATTGGAAAAGCTTTGGGATGGACTAGATGCTGCCACCCATGCTCATCCTGAAAAATTCACCGAATCATTGCAGCAATTGTTGCCAGATTTATCAGACCGCTCAGAAATTGAAGTAGACTTGCTTTCAAAGCTAGTATTAGCTTGTGGAGATGTAAGTCTAATACCGTTTGTGCGATTGAGTAAAAGTGCGATCGCCCAATCCCGTGATGCACTCAAAACTGGGTGTCAGATTGTGGGAGATGTAAAAGCGATAGTTGCGGCTTTTGATCGTACCCGATTAGCTCATTTGAAGTGTTCGATTGTAACCTTAATTGAAGATCCACACATTACAAGTGCAGCAGATGCCGAGCAAGCATTTTGGAACAACAATTTGTGGAAGGAGCGTTTGCAGCAACTTAAGCCTGGATGCCTATTAGTAATTGGCTATGCACCATCTGTATTAATGTCTCTTTGTGCAGCAATTGAGCAGGGTAAAATTCAACCTGCTCTTGTGATTGGAATGCCGATAGGATTTAGCCACGCTCCTGCTGCCAAGCGTTGGTTGATGCGCCTAAGTATCCCATACCTAACAATTGAAGGAACTTTGGGAGGGGGACTTTTAGCCGCAGTGGCGCTGAATGCGCTAGTCGAATCACTTATAGAAAAACCAGACTGTCACTGTTATCTTAGTTAAGTTATTTAGGATTAAAAATTTGTTTACTGATTAAGATTGAGCGTACCTGTCTGTAGCCTCTGAACTACCTGATTTCGGTGACCAGCACAGTCACAGCCGAACTTAGCGGCGGCTAAATCTCCTACGGTGTCACTATTAACGTCTAAGGCATCTTGTATTGGGTTTTGAGGATCTTCTTGAGCAAAAGATGTATTAACGGATTCGATATTAGGCGCTCTAAACTCTATATTCACTAGATATTTAAGTGCGCTCGGTTCAGCATTTGCAGGATTACTTGCTAACAGCATAAATGCTAAAGATCCACAGCCAAGCAGTGTCAATTTATCTTTATTCGCGATCGCTCCTATCAACAAGTCTTGTTGTATGTAAACTGTAAGTAATTAAACTCAAAATGGCAATAAATCGGTTTTTAAATTGGAATTATCTCCTAATTGGACTTTTAGGTAATAGTTGCTAACGGTTACCAAATCCTTGCCCACGCATACCTTTTGACCAAATCAGCAATTCACCACTTTGACCCCCAGCAGCGAGTTGTTGCCCTTGGGGATGCCAAGCTAGGCAAGAAAATCCATTAGGTGCGCCTTGGAGAATTTGAGCTAATTTTTTAGCTTTTTGCCACAAACAAACACAACCATCCTCCGATGCTGAAGCTAGTAATAAGCTATTGGGCCCAAAGGCGAGTTCTTGTACCACTCCACTGTGCTGTTGCAATAACCTACTTGTCCAACTTAGAGACTCATTAGCCTCCCACACTACAATACCTTCAACGCTAGAAGAAGCCAATAAAGGGGCATCTAGCTGAGTTTGAGCTTGTGACCAGGCAAGGTGGCGGATTTTACCAGGGAAACCGCGCATTACCCAAGGGAGCAAATCTTGGCTTGTATTATCACTTTTTGAGGCAATTGAGTTGTTCCAGTCTATGACGGTGATAGTTCGATCCATATTTCCACAAGCAAGATACTTGCCATCAGGAGACCAAGAAACCGCTAAACTTGCAGAAGGCACGACTAATACATAAGGATCGTCATTCCAATCTTGAGCGTTCCAAATCTTCGCTCCTTGATAACCTGCGATCGCAAGGTACTGTCCATCAGGACTCCAATCTAAACCCAGTACAGAGGAATTATCAAAATTGAGCGTAGCGATTACCTCACCCGTATCAGCATCCCACACCTGTACATAGCGCCCTAAGCTAAAAGCCAGTTGATT
>JACCVJ010000197.1 GCA_013698215.1 Tatlockia sp.
GCGCTAAATATTAAAAATTAATGACTTATGTTTGAAGCTTTAACGTCATAATATAGATTAGCTTGGTGCCTCAATTGGCACTCATCAACGTTTTTAAGTCTTGCTCAGTAATTAAGAGACTAAACAAGATAGGTTCAAAGGAATGCTAAATTCACCCGATTGAGCCTTTTGCTGCCAAGCTAATTACTGAGGCAAAGAAATTGTAAAATAAAGGTGTAGGTGTGGTAAATACTACTAGGTTCGCGGAGTTTTTTGATTGCATTGAAAAAATGTATTGACTCAAAAATAAGTGCGAGTTAGTAAAAATTACTTAAAAACCCTACATTCAGGCAAACCGTAGCAATGACGCGCGATCGCTCTAAATTAAATTGCTAGTATCTTTTAGCAACCTTAACTACCAACACCTACAATAACTTTCACCTATCCTTAATTAAATAAATAAGCTAGGACTAGCCTATGGAACGCCAGCAAGATTTAATTGCAAATAATCACAACATAAATAATACAGAGTCGTTGACGTATATGGAACCCCGATGGTTGGTAGAGGAAAGAGATGCTTGCGGTGTTGGTTTAGTTGCTAATTGCGAGAATAAAGCAAATCACGAAATTATCGAAAAAGCCTTAAATGCCCTAACTTGCTTAGAACACCGGGGCGGTTGTAGCGCCGACAAAGATTCTGGTGATGGTGCAGGAGTTATGACCGCAATTCCTTGGGAATTGTTGCAACAATGGTTTACCCTGCAAAATATCTCTATGCCATCAAAAGAGAATTTGGCTGTAGGGATGATGTTTCTACCCCAGAATCTAGAGCTTGTAAACCAAGTTAAGCAAATTACAGAACAGATTTTAATTGAAGAAGATATAAAATTACTGGGCTGGCGAGTAGTACCAGTACAGTCGCAAACTTTGGGAATCCAAGCTAGGGAAAATCAGCCCCAAATTGAGCAACTAATTGTAGAGTCTAAGTTTGTCGGCGATGAACTTGAGCGTCAGTTGTATATCAGCCGTCGCCGGATTGGTAAGGCTTTAGCAGGTATTGAGCAAATAGAGGCAGATAGTTGTTATTTCTGCTCTTTTTCCAGCCGTACCATAGTATACAAAGGTATGGTGCGATCGGCAGTATTAGGAGATTTTTACCCAGACTTAAAAAACCCCATTTATCAAAGTGCTTTTGCGATCTATCATCGGCGTTTTAGTACAAATACAATGCCCAAATGGCCCTTAGCGCAGCCGATGCGACTGTTGGGACATAATGGCGAAATTAACACGCTTTTAGGTAACATCAACTGGATGATGGCAAAAGAGGCAGATTTAGATCATCCAGTTTGGGAAAACCGTTTAGATGAATTAAAGCCTACTGTACATATTCATAACAGCGATTCAGCGACTTTAGACAACGTACTAGAATTGTTGGTAAGGTCAGAGCTCAGCCCTCTGGAAGCCTTAATGATTATGGTTCCAGAAGCCTATAAAAATCAGCCAGATTTAGATAAATACCCAGAAATTACAGATTTTTACGAATACTATAGCGGTATTCAAGAACCTTGGGATGGCCCGGCGCTATTGGTGTTTAGCGATGGAAAAAAAATAGGCGCAACCCTAGACCGCAACGGCTTAAGACCTGCTCGTTACACCATAACCAAAGATGGCTACATTGTTGTTGCCTCCGAAGCTGGGGTTGTAGACTTTCCCGAAGCCGATATTCTTGAAAAAGGGCGGTTAGGGCCCGGACAAACGATCGCAGTAGACTTAGAAACTCATGAAGTTTTAAAAAATTGGGAAATCAAACAGCGTATTGCGGCGCAACATCCTTATGGAGAATGGCTAAAGCAACACCGGGTAGAACTTGCGATTAAACCCATAAAAGCTGAAAACGGTTCGCCAAGCCTGCAACCATTAGATACTACGCCTTTACCCGAACCTAGCACCGCAGACAGACAAACTTTGCTCCGCCATCAAATCGCTTTTGGTTACACAACAGAAGATGTAGAGATGGTTATTCAGCCAATGGCAAATGATGGCAAAGAGCCGACTTTTTGCATGGGTGATGACATACCCCTAGCAGTGCTATCGGAGAAGCCACATTTATTGTACGACTACTTCAAACAGCGTTTTGCTCAAGTAACTAACCCAGCAATTGACCCCTTGCGCGAAAGCTTGGTAATGTCGCTGAGTATAGAACTAGGAGAAAGAGGAAACTTATTAGAACCCAAAGCAGCATATGCTAAAAGGCTAAAATTAGACACTCCTGTACTACTGGAAAGCGAATTAGAGCAAATAAAAAATTCGCAATTTAAAACTAC
>JACCVJ010000235.1 GCA_013698215.1 Tatlockia sp.
ACTGCAACAATCCCCTGGTAGGGGATGTTAACCTAATGAATGAAGAATTGTTTATCTAGCCCAACAATTTTAAATTTATCTAGCCGAGGATCTTTATAGTGGTAGCTACCCCTGAAAAATCTCAATTATTTGTACCCACTCAAGCAACAGGTAAAGATCGAGTTGCCGTATTGCTGATGGGTTACGGTGAAGTTGAAAGCTACGAGGATTTTGCTAACTACAACGAACAAGCTTTAAATCTGCTTACAGCTAAATTTGCTCCTGTACCAACGTGGATTTATCCGCCTCTAGCGAAGTTATTAGCCTTGTTCGATCGCCATGAATGGGATCACCAGCACGATCATTTTGTCTCGCCTCACAATGCCATTTTTGAAGACCAACGGGCGGGAATTGAAAAATTCTTGCAAGCTAAATGGGGCAACCAAATTCAAGTATTCAAAGCCTTCAACTTTTGCGCGCCTTTCCTCCCCGACCAAGTGCTTGAAGAAATCAAGGCTCAAGGTTTTGACAAGCTGCTAATTTATCCTTTATTAGTTGTAGATTCAATTTTTACTAGCGGAATTGCCGTCGAGCAAGTCAACCAAGCTTTAACCAAACTAGCCGATGATGGCGAACATTGGGTTAAAGGACAGCGTTATATTCCTTCTTTTTACAACGAAAGTGCCTACATTAAGTTGATGGCACAAATGGTTGAGGAGAAAATTGCCACAGATTTAGCGGCGGCTTATTTGCCTTCCCAAATTGGCATTGTGCTAATGAATCACGGTTGCCCACACAAAGCAAAAGGCTTTACTTCGGGCATTGTGGAAAGTCAAGCACTTTACGATCGCGTTAGAGATGAATTGATCAACCGCTACGCCCTAATCTCCGTTGGCTGGCTCAATCACGATACACCCCTAATTGACTGGACGCAGCCCAACGCCTTTGTAGCTGCTAGTAATTTAATTGATTTGGGTGCAAAGGCGATCGTATTTATGCCTATCGGTTTTGCCACCGAAAATCACGAAACTTTGTTAGACGTTGACCACATCATTCATGCTTTGCAACGTAAGCATTCGGCAGTAAATTATATTCAAATGCCTTGTGTAAACGATCGCTCAGAATTTATGGAAATGGCGGCCGATTGGGCTAATCCCCATATTGCCGAATTGTTAGCCGAGCAAGCGGTGTCTGTCAATCCCCAGATGGCTGTAGCGCACGTTCATGACCCTCATAGTCACGACCATGAGGGCGGACACCACCACCATCATTAAATAGCTGTGCGTGTAGGGCAAATAGGTCTTACACGCCTCTTAACTTCCGGGTATTGTCTACTAAACTTTTCGCAAAATCGTCAAAGCGCTGGGCAACTTTTTCATCCAAAATCTTCCCCTCTGGTGAAAAGGCTTTCCAAGCTTCAGGAATAGCAATTTGCTCTGGAATTACCCAAGCGTGTACCCAACGCATAATTACTCGTAAGTCATTGAGGGCGTTACTGTTAGCTTGACCGCCCAAAACGCTAATTAATCCTGCAACTTTACCGTCTAACTGCTCAAAGCTCATTAAGTCGAGAGCATTTTTAAGTACGCCGCTAACACTCCCGTGGTACTCTGGTGTCGCTAAAATCAATCCGTCAGCTTCTTTTACTACCTTTTGCAGTTTCTCTACATCCGGAAAGTCTGGATACTCTCCCCCATTGCAAAATGGTAAATTCATTTGGCGCAAGTCTAAGATTTCTACCTCTGCTCCCAAAGCTTCGGCGCGTCTTACTGCTATATTCAAGGCAATTTGGCTGTAAGAATCAACCCGCAAACTTCCGCCGATACCAACAATTTTGACCATAGCTTTTTTAACCTCCTAAACTGCGATCGCCTAAAAACTCGTACTCGGTACGACTACATATAATTTAACAAAGTTTGATGCAAATTTGAATGCTTGGCTGAAGTTATATCTTGAGGATTACAGCAATAATTGAAAGCGATCACAGTAATTGAAACAAGAAAGTTAGACTAGATTGGAGAATAGATATATTTTTGAGTTAAATAATGGTTGTTCGTCAAAAGACAGAGGGCAATTAAATATGAATATTTCCCGGAAAAAAGCATTGAAAAGTCAGCAATCATCAGAAAGGTTAGCTAAGAATAGAGGTACAGCAAAGCAACGTCTAGCAACCTTAGCAGCCGGATCGTTGCTAATAGTGCAGTCAATGCTTTTCGGTACGTTTCCGGCTAACGCCCAAAAGTCAGAAACTGAGGCTTTATCTTATGGCGAACTGTTAGAAAAAATCGATAGCGGTGAAGTGACGAGGGTTGAATTAGATCCAGAACAACCCATCGCCAAAGTCAAGCTGCGCGGGCAAAAGCCGGATGCGCCTTTGGAGGAAGTCAGAATTTTTGACCAAAACCCAGAGCTAATTAAAAAAATCCTCAGCAAAAAAAATATTGATTTAGAGTTCAATTCCTCAGCTAATAGTAAAGCCGCCATGTGGTTTTTACTTAACTTATTGTGGATTGTGCCATTAATTGCGATTATGCTGCTATTTTTGCGCCGCTCCGCCAATACTGGTAGCCAAGCGATGAATTTTGGCAAATCAAAGGCTCGTTTTCAAATGGAAGCAAAAACCGGGATAACTTTTAGCGATGTAGCCGGGATTGATGAAGCTAAAGAAGAATTAGAAGAAGTAGTTACTTTTTTAAAGCAGCCAGAGCGCTTTACAGCGATTGGGGCAAAAATTCCTAAAGGAGTATTGCTAATTGGTGCGCCGGGAACAGGTAAAACTTTGCTGGCTAAAGCGATTTCTGGAGAAGCGGGAGTACCATTTTTTAGCATTTCTGGCTCTGAATTTGTAGAAATGTTTGTAGGGGTGGGTGCTTCTCGTGTCCGCGATTTATTTAAGAAAGCCAAAGAAAATGCCCCTTGTCTAATTTTCATCGATGAAATCGACGCTGTAGGAAGACAAAGAGGTACAGGAATAGGGGGCGGAAATGACGAAAGAGAACAAACCTTAAACCAACTACTTACAGAAATGGACGGGTTTGAGGCAAATACAGGGATTATTATTATTGCTGCTACCAACCGCCCAGATGTGTTAGATGTCGCCTTATTGCGTCCGGGACGTTTCGATCGCCAAGTAACGGTAGATACTCCCGACTTAAAAGGGCGATTAGAAATACTACAAGTTCACGCTCGCAATAAAAAAGTCGATCCTTCCGTATCGATAGAAGAAGTCGCTAGACGCACCCCAGGCTTTACCGGAGCAGATTTAGCCAACTTACTCAATGAAGCGGCAATTCTCACCGCCAGACGGCGTAAAGAGGCGATTACAGTGCTAGAAATTGATAACGCCGTAGATCGAGTAGTTGCGGGAATGGAAGGTACGCCTTTAGTTGATAGCAAGAGCAAGCGCTTGATTGCTTATCATGAAATCGGACACGCCTTGATTGCTACCAAGCTCAAACACCACGATCCTTTGCAGAAAGTAACGCTAATTCCACGCGGACAAGCAAAAGGATTGACTTGGTTTACTCCTGATGAAGAACAAGGTTTGCTCTCAAGAGTGCAGATTTTAGCCAAAATTACGGCTACTTTGGGCGGTAGAGCCGCCGAAGAAGTGGTATTTGGGAGAGGAGAAATTACGACAGGCGCAGGTCAAGATATCCAACAATTGACCAGCATAGCGCGGCAAATGGTAACAAAGTTTGGGATGAGCGATTTAGGGCTAGTTGTACTGGAAGAACAAAGCAGCGACGTGTTTTTAGGTAGAGATTTAGGGAGGAAGTCGGAGTCTTCTGAAGAAATCGCCTGTAAAGTTGATGCTCAAGTTAGAGAAATAATTGGCAAGTGTTACGAGAAGGCTTTAGAGATTCTTCAAGAGCATCGCGCTTTGATGGATTTGCTGGTAGAGCAGCTAATTGAACTTGAAACCATAGAAGGAGACGTTTTCCGGCAAACTGTTACTAAATTTGCCCAGCCTACAGACAAAAAACTAACTCTCGCTAAAAAATAGCACCCAAAAAATATAGAGACGTTGCAGCACCCAAAAAATATAGAGACGTTGCAGTGCAACGTCTCTACAAATATTCAAAATTCTGAAACTTTGCTATTGACTAACTGCTGTTGACTAACGGCGGTTTTTTGAATATTTGATGGTTGTTGAGCATACATCGCCCTCAACACCAACGCCGGATCTACATAATTGTTGCCATACTTAAGCCCCCAATGCAAGTGAGGGCCTGTAGTTCGTCCAGTCATCCCTACGCGCCCGATTCGAGTCCCCGCGCCTAATACTTGACCTTCTCGAATTTGTATGCCTCCTTCACGATCAACTAAATAGCGATCGCTTACAGTTATCTCTACGTTTCCTTTCATGTGGCAATACTTATGTTCCCACTGCCCCGATTGAATTATGATGTGGGTTCCGCAAGCACTCTTATCAGCTACTTTGACAACCTTTCCTGCCCACCAACTACGAATATAACTCCCTTGGGGTGCAGCTAAGTCTAAACCGCCGTGAAATTCCCAATTAGAGCCACCCGTCGCCGAGCGCCGATAGCCAAAAGGTGAACTATAACCGCGAAAATTCTCGACCGGAAAAGACGCACCACGCCAAGTATTTCTACTTGCTACTTGGTTGTCCTCTGCTTCTAAAGCTTTAACGCTTTGTTGCCCAGATAAAAAAGCTGGTACAGTAACTATACTTATAACAGCTAACAATATTTGCAGATAATGAGTCTGACGATAGGGTTTAGATAATTGGCTCATACTTAAAACTCCTCCACAAAAAATACAAACACCGATATTTAGCCAGTAATCAAGTTATTATTCCCAATATTGAGTTTTGGTAATGATAACTTATAAAACTTGTGGGTAATTAATCGTTACCTGCAAGCATATTTCCTTAATGTCAACGACCTATCTTACCCTATGGGTGATTCTGTAGAGCAGGGTAAGAGATTCTCCGGTGAAAGTTAGGTAATCTACAACACAATTTTGCGAAAAAATTGCCAACATTGCCGAAGTTAAAAACTTCCCACGTTAAGGTTTTGTAAATAGGCTGGTTTATCGTTAAAATTCTTTAAGCAGGGTTTTTAAGTTTAGCGATCGCTCAACCTATATATGTTTAATGATATTTTTCCTTTTAGGTTCGATCTAAATGCTAGTGCGGTTTCTGGGGCGAGTTTGTGGTCATTGGCACTATACCTAGGATTTTCACCCTTTAGCGACTGGTTAACTTGGCAACTGCAACGCTGGTTTAACTTTGCCGAGCGGAGTTTATACACTAGCGAAAAAGAATTTGAACGTACTCGCAAAGCCAGAGAATCGCAAAATGCTTTTTATGCGTCAATTTTTAGCATCTTGCCATTTTTAGGTTTGGGCGCGCTATGTAATTACGGCGTGGAATTGGGCTTAGGCGGTAGTTGGGCAATTAGTATGGGAGTTATTGCTTGTATGGGGTGTGGGGTTTATGAGTTAGGGCGCAGAGATGGGCAATCTTCGGAGTAATTTCTACTCTAATTCGGCTTTAACTAAAGCTACCAACTTTTGGGCGGCTCCAGCTTCGCCGCGTATACTCCGCAAAACTTCGCTAATTTGCTGGAGTTTTTCAGGATGCTCTAAATAATCCAATACCATCGCCGCTACTTCTTGTGGTTGCAAATTGCCTACAAGCTCTGGTACAACCTCCGACTGCGCCCAGATATTCGGCCAAGCGTACAAACGGCGAGGTAAATTTAGAATTGACCAGTTAATGAGTTTTGCCATACTTTTACCTACTAAAGGCAAAGAAGCCAATAAGCCCAAAATCCCATCCCACGAGCGCATCGCGTCTAATTGTTGCGTAGGAAGCAATACAATCATGGGGACAGCCAAAGCCCCAAGCTCTGCGGTATTTGCGCCTACGGTAGTTAGACAAATACTGCATTGAGATAATAAATCGTAAGCTGGCGACTTTATCCATAAATCTATCTCTAAGCCACCAGAAGTTTTGAGATGAGGAGACTCTAAACCAAGAGTTGCACTAATTCCCCCAAAGCTCTCAATTACCGGATTAAATTCGGGATTAGCAAAATTGGCTAAAGTTTCTAAGTCAAGAGTGGGAGCTAAAGGAATTACAAAACGGGTTTGCGGACGACTAGCTGATATAAATTCGGCGATCGCCAACATTAAAGGTACGCCTTGAGCTAGTTTTGCCGCCTTAGAGCCTGGTAATAGCCCAATTAATTCTGTTTTAATGTCACTTGCTTTTTGCCCGTGGGCTGCCTCTAGCATCAAATCCCCGACCACCGTACATTTATGGGCAAACTTCGGATTAATAGCTTGAAGTTGCATCACGCCAAAATGGTCAATCCATTGATGCCAGCGAGTTTCCCACTCGGCATAAACCACAGTTTTATAACCTAAGCGTTTGCCAATCACTACCGGAAAAAAGCTATCGCCACCTAAAAAAAGTACGACACCGCGATCGCGCCATTCCCAGCTTTGCGCCGTTTTTCCCCACAATAAAAACTGCCAAAAATCCTTAGCTTCCTGTACTCTGTCAACTTCCTCGTAGCTGCGGCAAATCTCCGCTTCTTTGCCCGTTGCGTGGGGACAAGGCGATAAAACTATCGAAATGCGAATTCTACCTAATTGCGATCGTAAAGCCCTAACAACCGGACGCACCCAAGTTGTTACTTCTCCTGGCCCATTGGCAAGAATCAAAACATCGAAATATGAAGCTTTTGTAATAAATGGTTGAGTCACTACTACTAACTTTGTCAACTAATACAAAGAATTATTGCGGTATATTAATACAAATTGTGTCATAAATGCGCGTAACCCGCCTTTGGTAAGCGTTTTTTGGTAAAAAGTAATTTATAGGTCACTAACTAATAGCGTTTTTAAATTCCAGGGGCAATAGATCCCACATCACAGGAGATTTAGTCTATGTTCACTCACGTCAAGTCCACCATCCGACATATCGCGCCCGACAATCTACAGGGGCGATCGCTCATTAAAGTGGTCTATGTCGTGTTAGAGTCGCAGTATCAAAGCGCCCTATCGCAGGCGGTGCGGTCAATTAATGACAAACACCCATCTGTTGCGATTGAAATTTCTGGCTACTTGATTGAAGAATTGCGCTCTAACGAAAACTACGAAGCCTTTAAAAAGGAAATTGCCACCGCTAATGTATTTATTGGTTCGCTAATTTTTATCGAAGACTTAGCTGATAAAGTAGTAGCTGCCGTAGAACCCCACCGCGATAACTTAGATGTGGCGGTGGTTTTCCCATCAATGCCTCAAGTAATGCGCCTAAATAAAATGGGTAGCTTTTCAATGGCGCAGCTAGGACAATCAAAAAGTGCGATCGCGCAATTTATGCGTAATCGTAAAGAAAAATCCGGCGCGTCTTTTCAAGATGGAATGCTCAAACTATTGCAGACTTTGCCCAAAGTCCTAAAATATCTGCCCATAGATAAAGCCCAAGATGCCCGAAATTTCATGCTTAGTTTCCAATACTGGCTAGGTGGATCTTCGGAAAACTTAGAGAATTTTCTGCTGATGCTGACGGATAAATATATCTTTCCGGGCGCATATAAAGAAGCATTAAAGTACCAAGATCCGGTAACTTATCCCGATATGGGGATCTGGCATCCCTTGTCTAC
>JACCVJ010000286.1 GCA_013698215.1 Tatlockia sp.
GTGAGGAAGTAGATGTTAATGTTGCGATCGCGGGTAGAATAATGGCGCGGCGAGTTTTTGGTAAGCTGGCTTTTTTTACCTTGCAAGATGAAACGGGGATTATTCAGCTATACCTAGACAAAAATCGGATCTCCGAAAGCATGGCGGATATAGATTCTGATGCTTTTAACCACCTCAAGCAACTAACCGATATCGGGGATATTATCGGCGTTAAAGGCACAATTAAGCGCACCGAAAAAGGGGAATTATCGGTATATGTCCATCAATACACCATATTAACCAAGTCGCTTTTACCATTACCCGATAAATGGCACGGATTAACGGATACAGAAAAGCGTTACCGCCAAAGGTATGTAGATTTAATTGTTAACCCGCTAGTTCGACAAACTTTTCGCCGTCGCGCTCAAATTACCGCCGCATTACGACGCTATTTAGACAATTTGGGCTTTATTGAAATTGAAACCCCCGTACTGCAATCAGAAGCTGGGGGAGCGGATGCGCGTCCATTTGTCACCTATCACAACACTCTTGAGATGGAGTTGTATTTGCGGATTGCGACGGAGTTACATTTAAAGCGGCTAATTGTCGGTGGCTTTGAAAAAGTCTTTGAATTAGGGCGAATTTTCCGCAATGAAGGCGTTTCAACAAGGCATAATCCTGAATTTACAACTATTGAACTGTATCAGGCGTATGCAGACTACTTTGATATGATGGCGCTAACAGAAAATGCGATCGCAAGTGTCACAAAAGAAGTATTAGGAACATTGCAAATCAACTACCAAGGTCAAGAAATTGACTTTAGTTTGCCTTGGCGCAGAGTCACCATGCACCAAGTAGTACAGGATGCCACAGGTATAGATTTTAGTTCTTTTTCTACCTTCGCTGAAGCAAAAACCGCTACAGAAAAGGCAGGAATTACAGTTTCTCCCGAAGTAAATTCTATTGGGCGCTTGTTAAACGAAGTCTTCGAGGAAAAGGTTGAGACAACATTAATTCAACCTACATTTATCACAGATTATCCCGTCGAAATTTCACCTTTAGCTAAACCCCATCGTTCGCAACCTGGCTTAGTAGAACGTTTTGAGCTATTTATTGTCGGTAGAGAGACAGCTAATAGTTTTTCTGAGCTTACAGACCCCATCGATCAACGTCAACGCTTAGAAGCACAAGCAGCACGTAAAGCCGAGGGAGACTTAGAAGCACACGGGGTAGACGAAGACTTTTTGACCGCCTTAGAATACGGAATGCCGCCTACTGGGGGTTTAGGAATAGGAATCGATCGCTTAGTAATGGTATTAACAGATTGTGCCAGTATTCGAGATGCGATCGCATTTCCATTATTAAAAAGTTCTAGCAGCTTTGTTAAAGAGCATAACTACGACGCTGCAACGCAGATATTGACGATTAAATTCAACAATGGCAGCATTTACAAGTATCAAGATGTTCCAGCTAGTATCGCTCAAGGTTTGGAGACGGCAGCCTCTACAGGGCAATACTTTAATGAAAGTATCAAAGATAAATATGCTTTTGACCAAGTGCGTTTGAGTAGTAGTTAGTGTGAGGTGCGATCGCGCTCATATTATCCCAGTAGATTTTGTAAAAATTCCGTACAACACCCTATACAGGGTGGATATGCAGAAAAATTTTGGGTAATCTCCAAATATAGACGTTATGCGCAATCTTTCTGCATATTATGCTTAAAAATGTCTGTGATGCTTGTATACCTTTGTTGAGTAAAAGAATACACGGAAATTTTCAGTATAATAACCAGTTAGACTCCACGCATTGTCATATTGGTGTCCCAGCTATGATTTACTTTGATACGCGCTATTTTTTATTGATTCCTTTTTTTACCTTGGGCTTATGGATAACTTCAATTGTGTGTACTAGAATTTGGCTAAGTTATAGATCATATAAGTTCATATCGCAGGAATGGGATTCAGATAATACTTTAAATTCTTACGACGAAGTTTTTTATACTCAAAATTCCTACTCACCCATAAAACAGTTCTTGTTTAGAGTTTTTAAATTAATCTCTCGCAATTAGTAGTGATTGGTTCATCAGTAGTTTCTAGTTTTTTGATCAGCCCATTTCTATTTTCGTTGCCGAACTTAAATTCCAGAGTTTTTGAGCCGTATTCGTGCAGTTTTGTTGTGGAAATGGTGGGGCGATCGCATTGCAAAAATAATAGTTAAGACTTTGCAGTATGACAAGTTAGTGGTTGATTATATGCGATCGCATTGCAAAGATACTAGATAAAGTAGAGAGGAAAAGCGATCGCACTTCTGGCAAAAATACTCAAAACTACGGGTAAAATTAGGAAGTCGTAGGAAATTGCAGTGTTTGCTGCTAAGTTATGACTGAATTGCTTCGACAAGCGATCGCACTCATTGAGAAACTTCCAGACGATCGGCAAGATGCGATCGCAACTCAGCTTCTGGCAGAATTGCAAGACGATCAAAAATGGGAAACTCGTTTTGCAGCAACGACCGACGATCAGTGGGATCGAATGGCGGCAATGGTTAGACAAGAGATCGCTAGTGGTGAAACAGTCCCACTTGATACTATTTTCCCTGCTTAAAAATGGAATCGAGTGTAACTAAAACATTTCGCAAACAACTTGCCTTACTTCCGGCATCGGTTCAAGAGCAAGTGGCTAAAGCTTATGGGATCTGGATTGAAGATCCCTATCACCCCAGTCTTCAATTTAAACGAGTCAGTCAGAGACAGCCAATCTACTCTGCCCGTGTCAGTCTTAACTATCGTGTTCTAGGTTTGTTGGAGTCCGATCATATTTACTGGTACTGGATTGGCGCACATAATGAGTATGATGAGTTGCCTAAACGGATGTAGACTAGCGTGGATTGTGAAGTGCGATCGTCGTCTATATAAATTCACTGCATAACAAGCTTAGTGGTTGATTATGTGCGATCGCGCTTCTTGCAAAGATACTAGGTGAAGTAGAGGGAAAGTGCGATCGCATTCTCATGTATTTAGGCACTAACTAAAGTCAAAAAACTTTTAGTCAAACAGAAACACCTTGACGAAAAAAACGTCGTAGATTAGGAATGGTTGCAAAACTAAAAAAAAGAGTCGTTTAACGAAATCAATAGGGGTTTTATGTCACCAAACAAGTTTAAGTTTCCAGTAAAAAGTTTGAGTTTAGTTGTCGGTGCGGCTTTGATGCTCGGACAAAATAGCCTAATAGCTAATGCTCAAACTCCCGCCGATGTAGTGG
>JACCVJ010000301.1 GCA_013698215.1 Tatlockia sp.
TTGCTGCATATTTTATGTAGAGAAGTTTTTGGAAATTACTATGGCTCGTAAACGCTTAATTATCGAAATGGGTATGGGAATTGACCAGCATGGGCAAGAACCAACTGTTGCAGCAGCAAGGGCTGTAAGAAATGCGATCGCTCATAATGCTTTGCCTGGTGTTTGGGAAATAGTAGGTTTAAGCGATCCTAATCAAATGATTGTCGAAGTCAAAGTAGCCGTACCTTACCCAGAGCAAGTACGAGAAGATGAAGTATTAGCGGTACTGCCCTTTGGTCGCAAGTCTTTAACTGTAGAGTCTGGCGGTATGGTGGTTCAAGGTCGCGCGATTTCTTCACTTAATGATAAAAACGATGAAATGTTAATTGCTATTGCTGCGGTTACAGTTCTAGTTGAAACAGAGTAAGGGCTTTAACTTAGCTCAACAGACGTTCTATAACAACGTTTACCGTAGAGTTAGATCGCCTTCTAGTCTACCCTGCGTTCGCGTTAGAAAGATACGGAACAACTAAAAAGGCGATCGCTACAGAATTATTTAAGTGATATAAACACTATTTGAGAACAAATACCTATACCCAATGGATATTTCCTTGTCTTACTAGGGGCTGATGTTGGGATCATATTTGCGTAGTTACATAAAAGAGTAAAAATCCTAGCAAATACTAGCATTACTTAAATTTGCTTTAGGTGCTAAAAATCAGGTAATCAATAAATGTTTTATCACAAAAAGCAACTGCAATATTTTACTCCTCCAGAGCGTCCAGACCCAGCTTATGCCGCGAAGATGCAAGAACTCATTGGGGGTTCTTTTGGAGAAATGACCGTAATGATGCAGTACCTGTTTCAAGGTTGGAATTGCCGGGGGCCTGCAAAGTACCGAGATATGTTGCTAGATATTGGTACAGAAGAAATTGGTCATGTGGAAATGTTAGCGACAATGATTGCTCATCTTTTAGATAAAGCACCAATCAAAGCCCAAGAAGAAGGCGCTAAAGATCCTGTAGTAGGTGCAGTAATGGGCGGGTCTAATCCACGAGATGTAATTATGGCGGCGATGAATCCCCAACATGGGATTGTTTCTGGCTTGGGTGCAATGCCAGCAGATAGTGTAGGTTTTCCTTGGAATGGTCGCTTTATCATTGCTAGTGGCAACTTATTAGCCGATTTCCGCTCTAATCTCCATGCAGAATCTCAAGGTCTATTACAGGCGGTACGGTTGTATGAAATGACCGATGACGCAGGAGTAAAAGATCACCTCAGTTATATGATTGCCCGTGACACCATGCACCAAAACCAGTGGTTAGCGGCGATTGAAGACTTGCAAAGCGAAGGATTTGAGGAAACGATAGTTCCCAAAATCGCCCACCAATATGGCAAGAAAGAGGCGGCTTATCAGTTCTGGAATAACTCAGAAGGTGAAGAAAGCTCTCAAGGTCGTTGGGCTAAAGGTACGTCGATGGATGGAAAAGGCGAGTTTGAGTATGTAGCTAATCCTCAACCCCTAGGGCCTGTACCAACACCACCACAACCCGATCCTAGACTGCATGGAACTCCCAGTTCTCCAGCAATGCAAAAAAAGAGCGATGCTGCACCTAATATCGTTGATAATATTTCTCAAGCTGTCGAGGGTGTAGGTGAAACGATTAAGCGCACAATTATCGGTGGGTAATCGTGTAGAGGTTGTTTGACTAGCTACGAGCGGTAATATCCCTCTTTTTTAAGATGTCGATACTACTTGAATAAGTAATTGCTAATTATGTGAGGTGTGGGAGTGCAATCTGTGGCGCTCCTGCATTTTTTTTGTCAGTTAACTTAAACTGTCAAGTATCGCCGTACTAAAGAATCCGTCAGATCGCTAGTATTGCCTTTTGCAGCGATCGCACCTTTTTCCATAATGAAGAATTTTTGCGCTAACTGTTTGGCAAAATCAATTTTTTGTTCTACGACGAGTAGCGTTATCCCTTTCTCCCGATTTATCCGTTTGAGGGTTGCATCTATTTCTTGGACAATTGATGGCTGGATGCCTTCTGTTGGCTCGTCTAATAGCATGATTTGCGGGTCGCACATTAGCCCCCGCGCGATCGCTAATTGCTGTTGTTGTCCACCGCTTAATAGTCCCCCCTGGCGCTTGAGATGCTGCGTTAACATGGGGAAAAACTCAAATATTTCATCGGGTATTTTTTTAAGCTTTTTTCTACTAGCGGCTAATCCCAATTTCAAATTATCTAAAACCGATAAGTAAGGGATAATTTCGCGCCCTTGAGGAATAAAAGCAATTCCGTAACGGGATCTCTTATAAGTGGGAATATTAGTTATGTCGTCCGCATCAAAAACTATATCCCCTTTAATAACTTTATTCAAGCCGATAATACTCCGCAACAGCGTTGTTTTGCCCATGCCATTGCGACCTAATATACAAGCTATATCTCCTTTTTCTACCGTCATATCAACGTTAACCAAAACCGGAGTTTGCCCATAACCCGCCGATACATCTGTAAGCTTAAGCAGCGACATCGATTCGTTCACGACCTAAATAAACCTCGATAACTTGTGCATTATTTTGAACTTCTTTAACCGAGCCTTCAATTAGTTTTTCACCTTGATGTAAAACTACAAGTTTTTGAGCAATTTGTTTAACAAATTCCATATCATGCTCAATTACTATTACTGAATGCTCTTTGGCGATAGATTTAATAATTTCCCCTGTTAAATGGGTTTCCTCCGAAGTCATCCCCGCCGTTGGTTCATCTAATAATACTACTGTTGGATCTTGAGCAATTACCATACCAATTTCTACCCACTGTTTCTGTCCGTGAGAAAGCGATGAAACTTTGGTATAAGCTTTATCTAATAAGCCAATTTGTTCTAAAACCGCCTCAATTCTTGCTTTTTTTAGTTTCGTTAACTTCGATTTAATTGAAGCTAAAACTGAGTGAGTTCCTTTAAGGGCGAGTAGGATATTGTCAAATACTGTTAACTCGTTGTAAACATTTGGATTTTGAAACTTGCGTCCAATTCCCATCCGGGCAATTTCGTAACGATTTTTGTTAGTAATTTCTTTACCGCAATAGTATACATGACCAGAAGCTACAGGAGACTTGCCCACAATTGCATCTAAAAGTGTACTTTTCCCCGCACCATTAGGGCCAATAATTGTGACAATTTCTCGTTCGCCGACTTCTAAGTTAATTCCTTTAAGAGCTTGGAATCCTGAGAAGACAACTTTCAGGTCTTTAACAGCTAAGATTGGATTCATATTTTTTACTTTATTGCTTAAGTTACCATGAAGTGAATTTGCGTATTGTCTCATTTATTACATTTAAGAACTTTAGAATTTGTGCGTCATAGCTAGTACCTTTACTTTTATTTGTTACTTCGGGTATTTGTTAAGTTAAATTTTTGCGGAATTAAACTCATTAAGCCATCAGGTACAAACAATACGACAACTAACAACAAAATTCCGACAATTAGTTGCCAATCTTGGGTTATTCTTTCAGCGTAATTTTGAACTTGACCAAGTAAAATAGCGGCAATTATTGGCCCAATTAAAGTTCCTCTCCCCCCAATTGCTACCCAAATTACTACTTGCGTCCCAAAAGCTACAGCTAAATATACCGGGGAAATAAATCTATTTAGCGGGACAAATAACCCACCCGCTAAACCCGCTATACCCGCCGATAGAGTCCATACAAAAATTTTAAAGCTGGCGACATCGTAACCTAAATAAGAAATTCTTTGCTCGTTTTCTTTAATCGAACGCAAAATTAAGCCGAAGTTAGATTGGGTTAGTAACCAACTACAAACAAGCACCAAAGTAGTAAAACCAAGAATGATGTAATACAGACCTATTAAGGGAATATCTGCACCAAAAAAACTTAGGCGAGAAATATCGGTAATCCCATTAGTACCGCCAGTAAAAGCTTGTTGACTGACGAAAAATGTAGTTAGCGCCGATGCGATCGCTAAAGTAATAATAGTAATATAAACTCCACTAACTTTAGAGCGAAAAATAAACCAGCCAATAATATAAGCAAAAGCTGCGGGTACGGCAATTGTAGCAATTGCCGCAACAGGAAAAAACCTTAATGGTGCAATAAACCAGGGCAATTCTTTTAACCCATTCCACACCATGAAATCGGGCAATTCTCCTCCGTAGGTATTCGCCGTTGACGACAAATTGAGTTTTAAGTAATATGCCATCGCGTACCCACCCAAGGTAAAGAAAACGCCATGAGCAAAACTCAAAATTCCTGTAAATCCCCAAACTAAATCTAAGGAAATACCTAAGATTCCAAACAATAATAGCTTTGCCATTAATGCCGTTTGAAATTCTCCGAGTATAAAAGGCAAAATTATCAATAGTAAAAGAATAATTCCCGTTGTTGTTAGTAACTTAACAGGAATAATAGATCGTTTAGCACCACCTAATACATCAGTCATTTTTATTACTCTAGGTTTTATAAATTAAGCTCGTTTTTGAATCGTAAATAAGCCTTCAGGACGATAGCGAATTAAGATAATTACCGCCGCCAATACTATTACCCGCGCCGCCGGATCGTTGAGCAAAAATGCGATCGCTGCGTTTGATTCGCCAATCAAAAATGCCCCCGCCAAAACCCCAACTAACTTATCTACACCCCCTGTTACAACTACCATCCAAGCATCAACTAAATAATCTTGTCCCATCGGTGGCGCAACACTTTTGAGCGAAGAAAGTACCGCCCCTGCAACTCCTGCTAAACCGCAACCGTAGGCAAAAGTCACCATATCTACGAAACTTGTATTAATGCCTAAACATTTTGCCATGTCACGATTTTGAGTAACGGCGCGAATTTGTCGCCCCAAAGCCGTACCGTAAAGTAGATAAGCTGTAAGTGCTAATAATCCTAGGGCGATCGCCACAATAAACAAGCGATAATAGGAAATTGTAATACTCGACCCACCATCGGCACTTGTAAATACGTTTAAGTTTCCTGATATATAACGGGGAGCTTTTACATACTTTAACTGAGCGGAAAAAATCAATTTAACTACACCTTGAAGCACAATACTTAAGCCCCAAGTTGCAAGTAAAGTTTCTAAAGGACGACCGTAAAGCCGCCTAATTATAGTTAGCTCAATAATTGCGCCAATAATTGCTGTCGATAAAAAAGCAAAAGGAATAGTTAGAACTAAATCCATTTTGAAAGTAGATTGCATTACAAAGGTAGTGTATGCGCCTAACATGATGAATTCACCATGAGCTAGGTTAATTATTCGCATTACTCCAAAAGTAATTGCTAGCCCCAAACCCGTTAATAATAAAACACCAACAATGCCAACGCCATTGAG
>JACCVJ010000307.1 GCA_013698215.1 Tatlockia sp.
TTTAAACAAATTTGAAAAAATCAAAGCTGAAAAAGATGGTTTAGTCCTCAAGCAAGAACTAGATTACTTAGCAAGCATTGGCTGGGAAGCAATGGACGAAGCCGATCGCGATTACCGATTGCGCGACTTGGGATTGTTTTATCGTACCGTTACCCCAGGTAAATTTATGCTGCGAATGCGTCTAGCTAACGGCATAATTATTGCAAGTCAAATGCGGGCTTTAGCCGAAATTGTCCAACAGTACGGCGATGAAGGAAATGCAGACATCACCACTAGGCAAAATATTCAGTTGCGCGGCGTAAGAATAGAAGATGTACCAGATATCTTTAAAAAGCTGCATCAATATGGGCTAACTTCGGTGCAGTCGGGTGTAGATAACGTTCGCAATATTACAGGTTCGCCCTTAGCGGGTATCGATCCTGATGAACTAATCGATACGCGCGGATTGTGTCGCATGGTGCAAGACATGATTACTAGCAACGGTGAAGGCAATCCAGCGATGGTTAACTTACCACGCAAATTTAATATTGCGATCGCCGGGTGCAAAGATAATTCTGTCCACGCCGAACTTAACGACCTGGCTTTTATCCCTGCTTACAAAAACGATATCATCGGCTTTAATGTGATTGTCGGCGGAATGTTTTCACCCAAACTTTGCGTCGCCGCCGTACCCCTTAATGTTTGGGTTAGTCCTGATGATGTAGTCGCACTAAGTAAAGCTGTTTTACTCACTTATCGCAATCATGGCTTACGGGCAAATAGACAAAAATCGCGCCTTATGTATCTGATTGACAAATGGGGAATAGAGGAGTTTCGCGCCCAAGTAGAAAACCAAATCGGTCATCCCCTAGAAATTGCTGCTGAGAAAGACGAATTTATGTGGAATAAATACGACCATATCGGCGTGTCTCAACAAAAGCAACCCGGCTTAAACTTTGCGGGGGTACATATTCCCATTGGACGCTTGTATGCTCAAGATATGTTTGATTTAGCGCGGATGGCGGAGGTTTATGGTTCTGGAGAACTTCGCTTTACTGTCGAGCAAAATCTAATTATTCCTAATATTCCTGACTCTAGGCTAGAACCATTGTTGAAAGAGCCACTTTTAGAACGTTTTTCTCTCAATCCTGAAAATCTGTCGCGGCGGTTAGTTTCTTGTACTGGAAGTCAATTTTGCGGATTTGCCCTAATTGAAACCAAAAATCGCGCCTTGGCGATGATAAAAGCTTTAGAAGCTGAACTTAGTGTAGAGCAACCTGTGCGTATTCATTGGACTGGTTGCCCTAATTCTTGCGGACAGCCACAAGTTGCCGATATTGGCTTAATGGGAACAAAAGGACGCAAAAACGGGCAGGTTGTAGAAGCTGTAGATATTTGGATGGGTGGAAAAGTAGGCTTTGAAGCTGAACTTGGTAGCCGGGTAATGAAACAAATTCCTTGCGATGACCTTAAACCAGTGCTAAAAGACTTGTTAATTGAACATTTTGGCGCAAAACAAAAGCAATCGCCAGAACGCTTTGTACCACAAGAATTTTTAACTGTTAGCAGCAGTTAATATACTGCTCCCTTGGCGTACCTTACAATTAAAAGATGCGATCGCCACAACCATTTGCTACAACACCTAGCTTAAGTCATGCTCAACTCAGCATATTTCCAATCTCAACTGTACAAGGCGATCAAACTTGTCTGCAAAACAGGCGAATGGGATTATGGTGAGGCGTGGATTCCCACCGATGACATTTTAGAGCTTAGTCCTGTTTGGTACAGTCGCCCAGATACCGAAGCAATAGAGAAATTTCGCCTTTGTAGCGAAGCTTTTGTGATTCCCCCGAATCAAGGTTTACCTGGTAGAGTTTGGGCAAAAGGACAACCAGAATGGATTGTAGATGTCTCTGCTAGGTCGGAAACGTATTTTTTACGCAATCAGATCGCCAAAGCTTGCGGTGTCAAAGCTGGCTTTGGTATCCCTATTAAATACGATCGCAAAGTAATAGTAGTGCTAGTATTTTTTATGCGTACTGCTGGCGATCGCAACCCGCAAAAAGTTGACTTTATTACCGCCGTAGCCGCCGAATTAGAAAAATCTCTTAGCTTAACTACGGCGTTAACGTAGCGAGTTTTTTGGGGGGCTTTGTAGGGGATAGGCGATGGGCGAGACAAAACTGCTAACACTGTTTGAGGAGTAATGAGCAATTGCCCACAGGGGCAAAGTTAAAGTTAGCAGTGCGATCGCACTGCCAAGAATGTCTGCCAATCTATGAGTTGATCGGGGGGGATTGACAGACGGTGTACTACTGGAGTCCATAAAAAATTTGTAAACCTATAACTCAACTGGGTACAAGAATAAAGCTGTACTGCTTCTACTATTTTAACGAGTTATTTTGAGGAAACTGTCTACTAGCAAACAATCTCAATGGTATTGGTGGAGAAAATAGCGTTTTTAAACAGCTAAATACTTCGTTTTGAGCTTAGAGAAGTAGTTATACTTGGAAATTACGCGGTGGATATTATAAGAACTCCCCCTTAACCCACGTCAACAAAGCAGTCAGGTTTCGCTACACCGCTTTTTGACTCCCCTTGAAAAAGGGGGAAAATAAAGAAAGTCTCCTTAAAAAGAGTTAATTTAATGCTTGCAGACATCAAAGTTCAACTTTTACAGCAGGCGCAGGCGGCGCAAGAAACAGGTAACTGGACAGTTGTTATACAATGCTTGCAACAATTGGCAATTGTAGATGTTGGAGAAGAAACAAGTCAAATATTGGATTTAGCTTTAACAGTTTTGCATGATGGCGATTTTGATCAGCGTTGGGATATAGCAAAAGTGTTTCCCCGCTTGGGAGCAAATGCCGCCATTGGTATTGAGCGCGCAATTTCTCCGCTCGTAGAAATTGTTACTAGCGATGAAGATGAAGAATTGCGCTGGTATGCGACGCGGATTTTAGGAGAATTTAATCATCCCAAGGCGATCGCAGCTTTAGTTGACTTGCTCAAATCCTCGGATAATGACGAATTAACCTCAATGGCTGCTTTGGCTTTAGGACAAATTGGCAACCCTGCTGTCGCCGCCTTAAGCGAATTATTATTAGAGCAAACTACGCGCTTAATTGCTGTAAAATCACTATCTTACATCCGGCGCTCAGAAATAATCGCCCCATTATTAACTGTTGTAAAAGATCCAGACGCAAATATTAGAGCTATTGCTATTGAAGCTTTGGGGAGTTTTCATAACGGTGACATTCCGCAAGTTTTGCTCTATGCTCTAGACGATATTGCCGCATCTGTGAGGAAGGAAGCCGTTATAGGGTTGGGTTTTCGCTCTGACGTGCGAGAAGAATTAGACTTAGTTAATAAGTTAATACCCAAGTTGAATGATTTTAATATAGACGTTTGCTGTACTGCGGCGATCGCTCTGGGTAGATTAGGAAGTAATCGCGCTACCGATGCTTTGAAATCAGTGCTAACTTCTCCTCTTACACCAATAAATTTGCAATTAGAATGTATCAGAGCTTTGGGTAAAATGGAAACTCCCCTATGCTTGCAATACTTGCACTCTTGCTTAAACGAGCATTTCTCCCCGGTTTTGCAGCAAGAAATTGTCAAAGTTTTAGGACAAGTACAAAAATTGAAAGTAATAGCTGGGGATATTTTGATTGAAAGCTTGCAATTATCAAACAGTGTCAAAAGTGCGATCGCTTTATCATTGGGACGATTGGGCGAATTTAAAGCAATAGATCCCTTAATAAACTTACTTGCTAATTCAGATACAGGAGTTAGGTTACACGCGATCGCCGCTTTGCAACAACTAGCCCCAGTACAAGCATACCAACAACTACAACATCTAAATAACGATTCTAAAATTACACCAGAACTTACTCAAGGAATAGAATTTGCATTGCAAGAATGGCAACAAATATAAGTAGTCGTAAGCTAGTTGTAACAATCTCTACCAAAACCTAGCTCTAGATCAGGTAATTTTAGATTTGGCTATACAAATGTAATTCAGGCTACAAACAAAATGCGGCTAGAACAGTTGCAAGCTTTTTTAGCGATCGCCGATACGGGCAGTTTTCAGCAAGCAGCGCGAAAATGTGGGGTGACTCAATCAACCATTAGTCGCCAAATTCAAGCATTAGAAGCTGATTTAGGCGTAGCTTTGTTTCATCGCAACGCGGCTACTACCTTAACTTTAGGCGGCGATCGCTTTTTACCTCGCGTCCGCAAAATTTGCCAGGAGTGGCGCAATGCAACAGAAGAATTAGCCGATTTAGTGGCAGGAAAACAGCCAGAATTATGTATTGCGGCAATTCATTCAATTTGCTCTTACTTTTTGCCGCCAGTGCTGCAACAATTTTGCCGCGACTATCCAGACGTACAGTTGCGGGTGACATCTTTAGGCAGCGATCGCGCTTTGAAAGTGCTTAAAGATGGGATGGTAGATTTGGCGATCGTCATGAATAATCGCTTTTTAACGGCTAGTTCGGAAATGGTAGTACAAGTACTATACGATGAACCTATTGAGGTGCTAATGGCAGCAAATCACCCGCTTACAGCCTATGAATGGATACCCTGGGCAGAGTTAACTTGCTACCCACAGGTAGTATTTAAAGATGGCTATGGGATGCAACGGTTGGTACAAGATCGATTTGAGCGCGAAGGGGCAATACTCCAAGCAGTTGTAGAGGTAAATACTCTTGATGCTTTCCGGGGGGTGGTACGTCAAGGGGACATGGTTGCTTTGCTGCCACAATCGGCATTAATAGAAGCTCGTAACGATCCTACTCTGGCAGTGCGAGTATTGGGCAACGGCAGAAACGATTTGACACGCCGAGTTGTGATGGTAACTACCCTTGATCGGCTAAAAATTCCCCCAATTCGCCGTTTTTGGGACTTGGTACAAGCATCTATCCCTGTGCCAGAAAAAATAGAGACAAGCGCCTAAGCAACTAAATTAATCAATATGAGTACGGCATTTAGAGAATTTTTAAAAAAAGTAGGTAGTGGGGTGCATACGGGAGAAGATTTAACCCGCGCGGAGTCAATGGCGGCAACAAAAATGATGCTACTAGCCGAAGCAACCCCTGCCCAAATCGGTGCATTTATGATCGCCCACCGGATTAAGCGCCCGACAGGAGAAGAATTAGCCGGAATGCTTGATGCTTACACAGAATTAGGGGCAAAACTGCAACCAATTAATTCAGCGCGATCGCCAATTGTAATGGGCATACCCTATGATGGCAGGTCGCGTACTGCACCAATTAGCCCCATAACAGCGTTACTTTTAGTGACGGCAAATCAGCCAGTAATTATGCACGGTAGTGATCGCTCACCTACTAAGTACGGAGTCCCGCTAATTGATATTTGGCAAGGCTTAGGCGTTGATTTTAGCAAGCTATCTTTGGCGCAAACTCAACAGGTATTTGAGACAACAGGACTAGGATTTGTCTACTTACCTCAACACTTTTCTCAAGCACAAGTCATATTTGATTACCGCGACCAAATCGGCAAACGTCCGCCCTTTGCCACAATGGAATTAGTCTGGTGTCCTTACAATGGGGCTGCTCATATTATTGCTGGGTTTGTACATCCGCCAACGGAAGGAATGTTTCAAGGCGCTTTGACACTGCGGGGAACAAGTAGTTTTACAACCGTTAAAGGATTAGAAGGTAGTTGCGACTTACCGCGCGATCGCACAGCAATTATCGGCATATTTAAGAACAATGCTTTAGTAGAACACTTACACCTATCCGCCCGTGACTATGATTTTAGTAACAAAAATGTACCTCTAACTTCCACTCCAGAATTAATTGCCGCTATGCAAACAGTATTGCAAGGTAAACCATCAGAATTAATGCAAACGGCTTTGTGGAATGGCGGTTTTTATCTGTGGCGTAGCGGTATTTGCGAAAGTTTGCGATCGGGTATAGCTAAAGCCGAAGAATTATTAATTGGCGGCGAAGTTGCCCAAAAACTAGCAGAAATTAGTCAATTTGTAGCTTCAGTTTAAATTAAACCAGCTTAAAAACGTTTGGATGAGCAACCAGATATTTAAGCCAGCGATCGTGAAGGCTACTGTCCAGGCAAGTATCTTCAACCATAAAGGATTAACAAATTCTCCCATCAGGCGACGTTTACTTGTAAACATCACCAGTGGGAACACCGCAAAAGATAACTGTAAACTTAAAATAACTTGACTAAAAACTAGCAAACTTCCTGTACTCTTTTCACCAAACAAAATAATTGTAATTA
>JACCVJ010000388.1 GCA_013698215.1 Tatlockia sp.
CTCTATCCCCGTTGAAGTGGACGCAAACATTGCTAAATTAAAGTTGCAAGCAATGGGCATCAATATTGACACTCTCACTTCCGAACAAACTGAGTACATCAATTCCTGGACTGCGGGAACTTAAGACAATATAAATTGATTCTTAGAAGGAGGCATAGTTAGCTATGTCTCCTTTTGCTTATATATTGGTGAGAAACAGGAGATAAATTGATGGTTGAATGGATCACAAGCACAATGGATTCCCTTGGATACTGGGGAATTGGCTTATTAATGTTTTTAGAAAATCTATTTCCCCCTATCCCGTCAGAGTTAATCATGCCTCTAGCGGGATTTACAATATCTCAAGGAAAATTAGAGTTTGCTCCAGTAGTGTTTGCCGGGGTTGTCGGCACAGTAGTCGGGGCGCTACCTTGGTATTACGCAGGTAAAATACTTGGAGAGCAAAGGTTAAAAAATTTAGCCGATCGCTACGGTAGATGGCTGACTATATCTAGTAAAGACATTAGTAAAGCAACAAGCTGGTTTGACAATCATGGCGGTAAAGCTGTATTTTTTGGTCGCCTTGTACCTGGAATTCGGACTTTAATATCTTTACCTGCAGGCATTAGTAATATGCCTATACTACCCTTTCTTGTTTATTCTACTATTGGCACTACATTATGGGTAGGTTTGCTTACCTACGCGGGATATATCTTAGGTGATAACTACGAAGTTGTAGAAAAGTATATCGCTCCAGTTTCTAAGATAGTTTTAGCAATATTAGTTACTGCTTTTATTATTTGGATTGTCAAAAAAAGCAGATAGTATTAGGGCTTAGTAAGTCAAATAGGTTTTTTATGTTCCTAAAATAGTAAACTCAGAGTAATTGGTAGGAGTAAGAATGCATTTTGATCTACCGCAATTTATTAAATCAATAGGTTATTTTGGAGTTTGGGCAATTGTCTTTGCAGAATCTGGTTTACTTGTAGGCTTTTTCTTACCAGGAGACAGCTTACTTTTTACTGCAGGCTTTTTAGCATCGCAAAATTTTCTGGATATAAGAGTTTTATTATTTGGATGCTTTGTCTTTGCAGTCCTCGGTGATAATGTCGGCTATGCCACTGGCTATAGGTTTGGGCGGCGTTTATTTCAAAAAGAAGATTCATGGTTATTCCACAAAAAACATTTGGCAACCGCTCAAAACTTCTACAATCAGCATGGAAAAAAAGCAGTTGTATTAGCTCGTTTTATGCCTATAGTCCGCACCTTTGCCCCAATTGTTGCTGGCATGGGTTCGATGAAATATCGCACTTTTATGGTTTACAACCTTATAGGTGGTTTTGTGTGGACAGTAGGAATGACTCTATTAGGCTATTTTTTAGGTAAAGTAATCCCAGCCGAACAAATAGACAAATACTTGTTACCAATTATTTTAGCAATCATTATAATTTCAGTCATTCCATCTATTTTTCACTTAATTCAAGAAAGACGATCGACAAAACATTGAAACAGCGTTCTAATTATTGGCAGCTACAGCCCTATATTCAAAAGCAGTGGAAAACTATTGCTAAAGGATTTATCTGCATTCTGGGCTATGTAATTTCTACTTTATGCCTAATTTATCTAGCGGGAAAATTGCCTGCACCGTTTGCAGAAGGGAATGTACTCGCGATCGCCCAAGTATCAGCGATCGCATTAGGTGTATTTTTAGTTAGAGGAATCTCCCAATCTGGGCAAGATATATTTATGGCACAAGCGGCTTTACGAGTTGCTTTAAATTTGCGAAAGCAAGTTTATACCCATATGCACAAGCTCAACCTCAGCTACTTTGAAACTACCCAAGCTGGAGACTTATCTTATCGCCTCACTGAAGACATTGACAGAGTTGGGGAAGTAGTCAATAAATTATTTCATGATTTTGTGCCTAGTGCCTTCCAACTGGTAGCAATTCCCATTTATATGATTTATCTCAATTGGCAATTAACCTTAGCTACGTTAATAGTTGCGCCATTGATGGGAATCTTGATTGGTTGGTTTGGCGAAAGATTACGCAAATTTTCTCGCAAAAGTCAAAATCGCGTTTCCAATTTATCGGCAATTCTCACCGAAGTTTTTAGCGGGATTCGGTTAGTTCAAGCTTTTGCAGCAGAAAAATATGAAATTGCTAGATTTACTCATGAAGCTGAAGCTAGCCGACAAGCGAAGTATTCAGCAGAGCGATTGAAGGCAATTCAAATCCCTATTATTGGGTTTTTAGAAGCTTTAAGCATCTTACTACTGTTGTGTATTGGTGGCTGGCAAATTTCCCTAGGAAACCTAAATGTAGCCGAGTTTTTTAGCTTTTTAACGGCGGGAGTAACCCTACTCGATCCCATTAGTCATGTTACTAGCAACTATAACGAGTTCAAGCAGGGAGAGGCATCGGTTGACAGAGTTTTTGAGATTGTGGCAATAGCACCAACGGTAGTAGAAAAGCCCAATGCGATCGCGCTTCCCCAAGTCACAGGTAAAGTAGAATATCGTCGCGTTAGCTTTGCCTACAAGAGCGACCAACCCGTACTAAACAGCTTAAACTTACTGGCACTGCCAGGAGAAACCATCGCTTTAGTAGGAGCTTCAGGAGCCGGAAAAACAACTCTAGTTAATTTACTACCCCGTTTTTATAATCCCTTGTCTGGGGATATCTTAATTGATGGCATTAATATTCAAGATGTGACAATTAGCAGCTTACGACAGCAAATTGGGATTGTTCCCCAAGAAACTGTATTATTTTCCGGGACAATTGCCCAAAATATCGCCTTTGGACAAACAGATTTTGATTTAGACGCAGTGCAAGCCGCCGCCGAAGTTGCTAACGCTCATCAGTTTATTAGTCAATTACCTGATGGTTACTACACTTGGGTAGGAGAAAGAGGTGTCAATTTATCCGGCGGACAAAGACAGAGAATTGCGATCGCCCGTGCAGTATTACTTAATCCTCGTATCCTAATTTTAGATGAGGCGACATCAGCCTTAGATTCGGAGTCTGAAGCTTTGGTACAAGAAGCTTTAGAGCGAATTATGCACCATCGCACAGTGTTTATTATTGCTCACCGTTTAACAACAGTAAGAAGAAGCGATCGCATTTTAGTCATCGAAAAAGGTCAAGTTGTAGAATCTGGTACTCATGAGGAGTTATTAGCACTCTCCCGCCAATATGCTCATTATTACAGCCAGCAATTTAGTTTATAGCTTGAATGACTTTCGTTGAATTTCTGATCCGCAAACAAAGCGCTAAAAATTCAATCAGGGTATGCTAGATATATTGTTCGCTCGTCAAGTTGTCAAAATTCTTGGCAAAGTGCTGAAATCAAAGAGTTAAATACATAACAATGACAGTATCAGGTTTTGACAAGTCTTCTCCTCGCATGGATATCAAAGTAACCGTAGCGAAGTTGCGAAATGACACTTTCTACAAAACATCTGATGGACGTACCATGATTTTGTCACCAAGCAATTGTGGTGGCATGAAATGGACGCAAGATAAAAGCCATGTATTATCCAAAGATGCAACCGAAGGCTATTACCTGAGAATAACTAATGATGTAGGATTTAATAATATTGGGATGGAATGGAAACAAGCCGCACTTA
>JACCVJ010000547.1 GCA_013698215.1 Tatlockia sp.
GCTAATACCCACAACGAGAAGGCAACACCAAATCAAGCTTCCAGCACTTCAGCTAGGGCAGAACTGGTTGAAAAGCTACTTAGCCAAAGAACAGCGCCAGTAAATCCGACTACACAACAGATGAAGCCGATGGAATGCGCCTGTTGCAAATCAATGATGAATAATATGCCTGGAATGCCGAACAAAATGCCAGGGATGATGAATAATATGCCAGGAATGACAGATAGCCCAAATAACCTACCTAAATAGGGTTTTGATTACCCCTGCCCTAACGCCGTACAGTATAGCAGGGGTAACTTTTTTAGAAAAACTTTACATGAACAAACTAAATTCAAATAATCGAACTTCTAAAAAAAGTAGAACCAATAGGGCGCTCAACTACGCTTTACCCATAGCCTTCTTTACTACCTTGGTTGCAGATACAGAAATATGGTTTGCCCGTTTTAATCAAATGCCTATAGCAATCCTAAATCAGTTGTAAACTTTGTAGGAGCGCAAAGCACCAGGACTCTAAGAAATAATGTTCTATGAATCAAATCAGATTGCTATAGTCGTTAAGTCTTTTAGCTAATCCCGCTAAAAAAGCTCATTGCTGGGAAGGGAAATAATCGCGCAATCCAAAATACAACTAAAAATGCGATCGCAATACCATCAATTGTTTTTAACTTTAACTGCTGCCATTGGACGCGATGAAGATTTGGGCTAGTAAAACCCCGGACTGTCATCGCATTAGCCATTTGATCGGCTCTTAATAACAAATTTTCTAATAATCGCTCGGCTACTAGCATCCATACTCTAATTCCTCCCTTAACACCGAGCTTTTGCCAATTGATGGCGCGGGTATTGACAGAGCGAATTAAGTTTTGGACTTCTTCTAAAACCAAAGGAATAAACCGCAAAGATAAGGTTAGTGTCAAAGCAATTTCTGTAACCGGAACTTTAAAACGGCGCAAAGGACGCATTAAGCTTTCAATTCCGGCGGTAATTTCCTCTGGGGCGGTGGTTAGTAAGTAAAGATTGCTGCTGTAAATTACGTTAAACATCAGTGTACTAACCCGAATTGCCAAATCGAGCGATCGCCGAGTAATAGTAAATCGCTCGATTTGGAATAGGATGTATTCGTAGTCTGAAGCCTTGGCAATACTTGGTACTGGTGGTAAGCGGGGTTGGTACTTGACATTAAAAGAGTCTGGGACAAAAGCACCTAACAGAAACACAAAGCCAGAGAGTAGCAACAAAAACCCCATTTGTTGCCGCCAAGCTCGAAACGGAATTTTTGCCGTCAGAGTAATCGCAATTAGCATGACTACCAAAGCAATCCGCCAAGGTGCAGTGGCTAAAATAGGTGCAGCTAAAAAACTTAACAGCCAAAATAGCTTTACTCTGGGATCTATTTTGTGCAGCCAAGTAATCGGTTGTTCTAGGTATAGCCCTAGGGGAAGATTTCGCAGTAAATCCATTAGTGCAACTTGTAGCGCCGTAATCTAATCTAATTGACATCGGGGAAAATTATCAAAATTTCACCATTGCCCTATTGCTAGTAGCTTTTAACGCGAGTAGCACGATTAGCTGTACTGCCAGTATCTTCTACATCACGAACTTTTTTGCTGCGCCAAAACAACCTAATCGGAGTACCAATAAACCCTAGTTGCTGACGAAATTGCCTTTCAATGTAACGCTTGTAGTTTTCATGAAAGCGGGAAGCTTCATTAACAAATAATGCGATCGCTGGGGGCTGTGTACTTACTTGAGTACCGTAATAAATCTTACCTTGACGACCTTGGCGGCTGGTAGGTGGTGAATGCCAGCGTAGGGCTTCTTCTAGCACTTCATTAATTACAGAAGTTGTGACGCGGCGTTTGTGGGCGGTGGCGGCGATATCAGCTAATTCGAGGATTTTTTCAACGCGCTGCCCAGTTTTAGCACTGACAAAAATCATTTCTGCCCATTCAATAAAATACAGCCGCTCTTTAAGGGTTTTTTCGTGGTCGTAAATTGTGTAAGAATCTTTTTCTACAGCATCCCATTTATTAATTACTACGACACAAGCTCTGCCTTCTTCTTCAATCCGCGCTACTAATTTTTGATCTTGCTCCGTAACGCCGTCTTCGGCATCAAGTACCAGCAAAACCACATCGGCGCGACGGATAGCTTTAAACGCGCGGTTGATGCCAAAAAATTCGGCTCCGTATTCCACATTTTTTTTGCGCCGAATGCCTGCGGTGTCGATTAAACGGTAGGTTTTGCCATCCCTTTCAATTACAGTATCGATCGCATCGCGGGTTGTGCCAGAAATCGGACTAACGATCGCTCTATTTTCACCAACAAAAGCGTTTAGTAAGCTAGATTTGCCCACATTTGGTCGTCCAACGATCGCTATTTTTGTTTCCTCTACGTCTGGAAGCTGGTCATTATGGGGTAAGTGGGCAATTACCGCGTCTAATAATTCTCCCGTACCATTGCCATGAATCCCTGACATGGGGAAAGGTTCGCCTAAGCCTAGCTCCCAAAACTGCGCCGCTTGGGTTAAACCAAGTTCGGCAGATTCGCATTTATTGACGGCTAGAACCACGGGGACGCTTTGTTGGCGCAACCATTGGGCAATTTCTTCATCGGCGGCGCAAATCCCCGCTTGACCGTCTACGATGAACAGGGCAGCACTTGCTTCTTTGAGGGCTAGGGCAGCTTGTTCGCGGATCATTGGTAAAAATTCGGTGTCATCGTCAAAGACTAACCCGCCAGTATCGACGACGACAAAATCGCGATCGCCCCAGAAGGCATTTAGATAAGTGCGATCGCGGGTAATTCCTGGTTCATCGTACACAATAGCCGCGTTCGTCCCTGCCAGACGGTTTACTATTGTAGATTTGCCCACATTGGGACGGCCGATAATTGCGACTATTGGTAGAGACATAAAAGTAAAAGAGGCTGGAAAAAAATGCTTTGTGTTTATATTTTAGCTATGTCTTTGGTGAGGTAGTTAAATTTGATATGCTGATCAGGAGCAACTAACCATAAAAACCATGCCCTCTCTTTCAATTTCTACTTTTCCCCTCACGGCTGTAGTGGGTCAAGAAGCCATAAAATTGGCTTTATTGCTAGTAGCTGTAGATCCAGGATTGGGGGGAATTGCGATTTCTGGTAGGCGTGGTACGGCTAAATCAGTGATGGCGCGGGCGCTGCATGACTTATTGCCACCGATTGAAGTAATTACAGGTAGCATATTCAACGAAGAAGCAGAAACCGATAACCTTGATACAAAAGTAATTCCGGCTCCTTTCGTGCAAATTCCTCTCGGTATTACCGAAGATCGGTTGCTTGGCTCGGTAGATGTAGAGCAGTCGGTAAAATCTGGAGAATCAGTATTTCAGCCCGGTATACTTGCTCAAGCCCACCGGGGAGTTTTGTATGTAGACGAAATTAATTTATTAGATGACCAAATTAGCAATCAGTTATTGACGGTTTTAAGCGAAGGGCGCAACTTTATCGAACGAGAAGGTATTAGTTTCGATCATCCTTGCAAACCTTTATTTGTAGCTACTTACAATCCTGAAGAAGGTAATTTAAGAGAACATTTGCTCGATCGCATTGCAATTACTTTAAGCGCCGATGCCATTTTGGGTTTAGATCAAAGAGTCCAAGCTGTAGACCAAGTTATTCAATACTCCGCCTCTCCTCAAGAGTTTTTACAACAGTACGACGAAGACTTAGACAATCTCAAAACTCAAATTATTCTGGCGCGAGAATGGCTCAAAGATGTCACTATCAGCCAAGAACAAATTATTTATCTAGTTGATGAAGCGATCCGCGCTGGGGTACAAGGACATAGAGCCGAATTATTTGCGGCTAAAGTAGCTAAAGCGG
The DNA here is from genome assembly GCA_013698215.1 of Tatlockia sp. Lineage (GTDB taxonomy): Bacteria > Cyanobacteriota > Cyanobacteriia > Cyanobacteriales > Chroococcidiopsidaceae > Aliterella. The sequence goes on from JACCVJ010000547.1 coordinate 3,865, forward strand.
CGGCGGCGATAGATGGACGAAACCGGGTGAATGCGGAAGATTTGCGCCGGGGAGTAGAACTCGCGATCGTTCCTAGAGCTACAATTATTCAAACGCCCCCAGAGGACGCGCCACCCCCTCCGCCACCACCTCCCCAAAATCAAGACCAATCCCAGCAAGAGCAAGACGAGCAAGAAGAACCTGACGAACCTGACGAACCCCAAAAAGAAGAAGAACAGCCTAGTATTCCTGAAGAATTTGTTTTTGACGCGGAGGGGGTAATTTTAGATCCCAGCGTGTTGTATTTTGCTCAAATGGCGCAAAAGCGAGGTAAATCTGGCGCTCGGAGCGTGATTTATTCCGACGATCGCGGACGTTATATCAAACCAATGTTGCCTAAAGGTGCGGTGCGCCGCATTGCCGTAGATGCAACCCTTAGAGCGGCTGCACCCTACCAAAAAGCCCGCCGCGAAAGTCAACCAGATAAGCGGGTAATAGTCGAACAAGGCGATGTGCGCGTCAAACGTTTAGTTCGTAAAGCTGGAGCGTTAATTGTCTTTGTCGTCGATGCGTCAGGCTCTATGGCATTAAATCGGATGCAATCAGCCAAGGGTGCAGTATTGCGCCTGTTAACAGAAGCCTACGAAAACCGCGATCAAATATCTTTGATTCCCTTTCGCGGTGAACAAGCAGAAGTTTTATTACCCCCCACTCGTTCAATTTCCGCCGCCAAAAAGCGGCTAGAACGAATGCCTTGCGGCGGCGGTTCCCCCCTAGCTCACGGCTTAACTCAGGCGGTGAGAGTCGGCACTAATGCCCAAATGAGCGGCGATATTGGGCAGGTAGTCATTGTCGCAATTACCGATGGACGCGGGAATATTTCTTTATCGCGCAGTTTGGGCGAAACTATCCCCGAAGGCGAAAAACCCGATATCAAAGCCGAGTTACTCAACATTGCAGCGAGAATTCGGGCTTTAGGGATGCAGTTGTTGGTAATTGATACCGAAAATAAGTTTATTTCTACGGGGTTTGCGAAGGAATTGGCGACAACTTCGGGGGGAAAGTATTACCATTTGCCAAAAGCTACCGATAGCGCGATCGCATCAGTGACTAAGGGTGCTATGGCAGATTTGCGATCGCGTTAGTTTGATACTTAAAACTATTGGCTAAAAAGTTTAAAGTAATAACTCTTAAAGACCTGTGATAGGAATACACTGTGACTTGTGTTCGCTGCGTTTACCTGACTTGTTGTCTATTCTTTTGAGCAAAACTTGTATAGAAGATTAATTTTGAACGTACCACTAATCTTGTCTTATTTTTGCACCCTTTTGTAATTAATATAAAAATGGCTGAATATAAACGTACCGTAGAAGAATTAAAAGACAATGCTGTTTTCTTTTGGCCTAAAGATTTAATTGATAAAGAGGCATCTATCAGTGTTATACCAACTTTACTCAATACTCAAACTAAATTTATAAGTATTCTTGATGTTGCAGATTCGTCCCCTATTGCTTGGAAGCTTGCTCTCGATATTACTCAAGAAATATACCCTAACCTGTTTTTAAAGCACTTAATGGTTATTTCAGATGTAGGAGTAGAACCTTTAAAAAACATTAATTTCAAAGTAATGTTTCCTCAAAAAACAATGACTTATATCTGGAAAAATAAATTGTATGACTATACATTTCAAGAATTATTAGATAAATCGTCTTTGAGTAGTTCTAAGCTCTGCGTAGACAGTAAAGGATTGCTTAAGCCTTGCATCTTAACTCCCCTTTTAGAAGATGTAATTATGCTCCTTATGTATGCTGGTATATCAACGGATGAATTTGTAGATGAAGGACTTAAGGAAAAATGTGTAATCGGCTCTCTTCTTGGCAAAAGAGACGAAATTAAACAATTTGTAAAACAAAAATATATTTGGGTAAGTCGCATAACAGCTGGTGCAACTTCAAATACAATGGGACAACTTGCTCAAAGGTATGTTTTAGAAAAATTACAAGATAAGCTGCCAAATTGGAATTTGAATAGTAACGGTTCAATTCCTGGAGTAAGTCATAATAATGGTAAAACCGATATGTCATTTGATATTGTTGTGTGTTCCCCTCAAAACAAATGGTGTGCCATTGAAGTTAGTTTTCAATTTACGACTAATAGTACAATAGAGCGTAAGTCTGGTCAGGCAGAGTCACGAGCAAATTTACTTAAAGAAGCCGGTCATAAAATCGCATATGTTATTGATGGTGCAGGTAACTTTAAACGTTCTTCAGCATTACGAAACATTTGTAATTACAGTGATTGTACCGTAGCATTTAGTCTAGCTGAAATCGGATTATTAGTTGAATTTTTACAAGCATCTTTATAAATAACTTAAATTTTAATTTTACTAAATAAAAATACAAAATGGCACATATTAGTGAAGATACTCAAAAACTAAAATTAGACATAACTATAGTTTCAGATTTACAATACCTAACCTTTTTAGCTGATACAGAGGATAAAGTATATCTACTAATTTTACCTCCTGAAAGAACCGACCAAGATGGGGCTAATTCAAAATTGGAATATCAACAAATTTCTAATTTTTGTAATCTTTTATCTGAATATTCAACTGTATGTATTCTAACAACACCTCCCGATGCTGCAAGATTACAGCCCTACCTAGAAAAGTTTATTAACCTAAAACTTTGGATTGTTATAAAACACCCTATAAAAATCAGCCCTTTTCAAAGTGAGCTTGCTGAAAATCACCTCGCTTTGTTAATTTTTACTAGATATAAAGAAGCATTAAAACATTGTAAAACAAGAATCAAATACTCTTACTGTCCATTTTGTGGAAAAACTACAAAAGATTATGGTGGAAAAAAACATTTATATCATGCTTTCGGTACTCTTATGTCTGATGTTTGGCGCGATATCGAATTTGACCCTTATATAGATATTGAACCATTGATCGATAGACTTCAAGATATTTTTGGAATTGGATTGTATAAGCAGATCAAAGTTATTGATTTTGCACAATGTAATAGTTTAACTTCCCAATTTGCAAATCATACAATTTTCGAAAACAAACCTTTAGAAGTAACAAATATACCAGAATCACAATTAATTCAAGGTGATTGCCTTGAAATATTAAGAGCAATACCTGATAATTCAATTGATTTTTGTTTTGCAGATCCTCCTTATAATTTAAAAAAAACATATCAGGGGTACAACGATCAGCTTGAATTAATAGAATATTTCGCTTGGTGCGATCGTTGGCTTTCTGAATTGGCACGAATTTTAAAACCAGGAAAAACCTGTGCTATTTTAAATATTCCCCTACGGGCAATCCGTCATTATCAACATCTCTGCTCAGTTTTAAATTACCAATCATGGATAGTATGGGAAGCATTAGGACTGCCAGTAAGAATGGTTATGCCAGCACATTATTCAATTTTGTGCTTTTCTAAAGGCAGTTCAAGACATCTGCCAGGACTGTCTTTTACCAGTCATAGAAACATTGAAGAAAATAGCTTGCTACCTTTGGCTGAGTTTTTTTGTAATAGACAAAGCTGTATTTCTAATAGACGACATAATAATTTTTACGATCGAAAGTACCTAACCGATCTTTGGTATGACATTCATCGCTTGAAACATAACAGCCGTAGAGTGGATCATCCTTGTCAATTACCACCACTACTCATGCAAAGATTAATTTCACTTTTTACATTACCCAATGAGGTTATTCTGGATTGTTTTAACGGTTCAGGGACTTCTACACTGACAGCACAACAACTTAATAGGCGATTTATTGGAATTGAGCTATCTCAGCAATATCATGATTTAGCAATGGAGAGACACAGGCAATTAACTCAAGGACAAGATCCATTTGGTAAACAAACAGCTACTCCAAAAGCGAAAAATAGTAGAGTGCAAAGAATACCAAAACAAAAATACGAAGTAACGAAGAAACAATTACAACTCGAAGTCAAACGTATTGCTGAGGAATTAGGGAGACTTCCTACTCGTGCAGAAGTAGAAATTCTTAGCAGTAATCCAATTGATTACTTTGACAAATATTTCATTAATTGGGGTGAAGCTTGTGCCGCAGCACGCACAACAGGAATGTCAGAATTTCCCTTAACCTACGAAAGCGATCCGCTACAACTAGAAATAGACTTTAATACCAATTAATTTTGTTATTTGACTCCTATTGCTTTTTGTAGCTTGTAAACTTTTCGGATTGCAAATTAGCGATAACTTCGGGCAGGAAGTATTATCATTTACTAAAAGCTACCGATAGCGCGATCTCATCAGTGACTAAGGGTGCTATGGCAGATTTGAGATTGCGTTAGAAAGGAATCAATACATTTTCTGTTATTTCTTCGCGTACTGTACGGCTGACGTAACGTGCATGATTAAGACACTCTACCAATAGCTTATTAGCATAATAATATTGCTTCAATACTTGCTTTTGAGCCTTGCTAAACTGACAATTTTTTAGTTCTTGAGTGTAGCTGTGTAAATGAGCAGTGTTTAACCCAGTATCGCCAGCAAAATCGTTATCCAACGTTAAAGCAAAGTCAAAGTCAATGTTAAGAATGCATTCTAAAGATAAAGCGCGAAAAGCTGAGGACTTGTAGGGGGATTTTATTTCCACAGATTTTTGCTTATTCCAATTAAGAAAATGCAATAAAATTTCGTCTTTGGCAACTATCGCATTAGCTCTGTTTTTGATCAAATTGAGCAAATAATCTCCATTTTTCAGCATTCCAGCTAACAATAAAAATACTTCTTTCCAGCGATTTTCGGTTAAATGCTCTACTAAGTTTTGTAGGGATTTTTCTAAAATTTGGGGTGTAGAGCTATTGAGAATTTCTCTAGCAGTAAAATACTCCTGTAGCGCTAAATCAGAAAAGGAATAAATACCTGTTGATTGCTGTACAACTACTCCATGCTGCACTTCCATTGATTTTAGTACAGCTTTGCTATTAAGTTGCAATTCTTGGTAATTAGTTGTGGCGTTGGGCAAATTAGTAATGTAATCGCTAATACATTCTTCTACAAGTCGCTGCGTAAAAAAATAATCGCCCTTGCTAAAAGTTTTTAGCGCGATATAACTTAGCAAGTCTTGCTTACTTTGTAAAGATATTTTTTTATATATATCACTTCTTTCTGTATCGTTCTTGCTATCCCACTGTTTTAATAATATTTCTAATCCATTATTATAAAACTGCGAGTTATTTAAGGGGAATTCTGAAGTTTCTTCAAATACCAACTCAAGCATTGTTAGTAGCAAAGAATTTGTATTATCGTTTTTAATGCTTTGACGGTCGCTGCTTTTTTCTGCCTTGGCAATCTTTTTATGCTCCGCCCATTTATGGGTAAAGTTAGTAATATGTATCTTGTCTACAGTCATCAGTTTAGAAACGTTTGAATCTAAGTTATTTGCTAAAGCTTTCATAAGGATATTTTTATAGTTACTGGTTTATTTAAAAGTTGCAGAAAGTTTCTAAGCGCCTGTTTGCAGCATTTGAGGTTGAAGCAAGCCGATTAATTGCTCTTTGCCTCTTTGCAAGTATCTAGTCACTGTCATTGGACTAATGCCAATTCTTTTAGCTGTTTCTTTGCGCGATAACTCTTTGAGAAATACCAATTCAACGGCGGTTCTGGTATTTTCTTCTAATTGACTCATGGCTCCTTGCAATTGTTCCCGCTCTTCGTTTTGTTGTTGCGTATTAGTCGCTTGAAAATCGGGTAAGATATCACCCAATGTTAGGGAATAATCAATATGTTGGACGACGGTGCTATCTAAACTTATTGCCTTCCGATTTTGAGCCGCTAATTGACTGTCGTACCATTCTTGAATAGATACATTAAGTTGATGAGCAAGTTCTGTATCTGTCGGACAACGACCTAAAGTTATAGTTAATTCTCTGCGAGTTTTTTGCCCTTGATTGTAAACTTCTTGCCACCGCCGAGGAATTTTTACAAGCCCAGAGCGATCGCGTAAAAAGTGCATAATTTCGCCGCGAATATAAGGTACGGCAAAAGAACTAAAAGCATAGCCTTGTTTAGGATTAAATCGCTCGATTGCCCGAATTAAACCAAAATAACCAATTTGTTCTAAGTCTTCGTAGGGTTCGGTGCATTGATGGCTAAAATGATGAGCTATTTTGCGGACTAATCCTGTATGCAAATTTACTAATCTATTGCGAAGCTCTATAGAGGGATTTTGATAATATGCAAATAATAATTCTAGGCTGTTGGACTTGATACAAGATTGATTGACCGCCATATAAACCCTACTTTAAGTAATAATCTTTTTTCCCAGGTAATAATTGAGGGGTCGTCGGTTGCACGTTCCTCAAATCGCTGAGATTATTGTCCGTAGAATAGCCAGAACAAACCATCGTTGTTTTACTGAATTTCTTAAAGAGATTATTGGCAAGACGCGCATTTCTACGTATATTTTCTGAGGAATTGAATAAATGATTAAGTTTGATTAAAGAAGATAGCGTTCAATTCAAGAGACTGAAGACTAGATAAGGTAGTAAAAAATAAGTTTTAGCTGCTCTTTATACAATTAGTCTTAAAGCTGATGGAGAGAAGACTTTGATGACGAATTTTATGTAAAAATCGTCTCCGTACCAAGCTATAGCTAAAATAGAAGATGCAAGTATATGTACATAAAAGCGCGATCGCATGGACATTTCAGATATCAAGCGCGAAGTTGCCTTATTGTCTAGCCGCCTGGGTAAAACTCAGGACTATCTTTGACATCCCTGCACTAAACGCCAAAATTCAAGATTTAGAACAAGTAGCCTCAGTGCCAGAATTTTGGGAAGACCAAGAAGGAGCGCAAAAGACGTTACAAGAGCTTGGCGGCGTTAAAGATCGCCTCAGCCAATACCACCAATGGCAGGCAGGTTTGGAGGATGCCAAGGCGGTTTTAGAGCTACTAGAACTAGAAAACGATGACTCTTTACTAGCTGAAGCTCAAACTAACCTCTGTCAACTTAGCCGCGAACTCGACGGGTGGGAGTTGCAACAATTGCTCTCTGGTACTTATGACGAAAAAGGCGCAGTTTTGACAATCAATGCTGGCGCAGGCGGAACCGATGCCCAAGATTGGGCCCAAATGCTGCTAAGAATGTACACTCGCTGGGCGGAGGAACATGGCTACAAGGTGGCTTTAGAGGAAATTTCCCAGGGAGAGGAGGCGGGATTAAAGTCTGTGACAATAGAGATTGCAGGACGCTATGCTTACGGGTATTTGCGATCGGAAAAAGGTACTCATCGTTTAGTAAGAATTTCGCCCTTTAATGCTAATGATAAGCGGCAAACAAGTTTCGCTGGGGTAGAAATTATGCCTTTGATTGACAACAGTGTTCATCTAGATATTCCTGAGAAAGATTTAGAAATTACGACAACTCGCGCTGGTGGTAAAGGTGGGCAAAATGTCAACAAAGTAGAAACTGCCGTGAGAATTGTTCACATTCCGACGGGAGTTGCCGTGCGTTGTACTCAAGAACGAAGTCAATTGCAGAATAAAGAAAAAGCCTTAGCTATTTTGAAAGCAAAGCTACTAATTATCGCTGAGGAGCAACGAGCCCAAGAAATTGCCGAAATTCGCGGCGACATAGTAGAAGCAGCCTGGGGAAACCAAATCCGCAACTACGTGTTTCATCCGTACCAAATGGTCAAAGATTTGCGTACCAATGTAGAAACAACGGCGGTTACAGATGTGATGAATGGGGAAATAGATTTATTTATTCAAGCTTATTTGCGTCAACAAAACCAAATAGTTGATAACTAAACTAGACTTGCGCCAGGGGATGCGCGTTAAATTGATGAAGTAATCCGTTAAAAATTTATTCTTAAGTATGAACACATCTATTACAGAAAAACCCGAACCAACCGCAGCAAAATCCAGTTATGTTAAGCTTGCCATGCGGAATATGGTACAGAAGGGGGGAACTTCTTTACAGCATTTTGCCTTGACAGCGTTTGCTTTAGTAGCTGTACTGGTAGGGCTTGCCTACCTGACACACTAAGGAAATGGGGAAAACGTGTCAGGTAGAAGTAAACGTTCAAGATAGCCGCATTGATGAATCTTTGCACCCCCAATCAGAGTCAATCACTCTCTGGGAAAAGTGGTTTGAGTGCTGGATTACTGACTTAAAATCTCAATTACCTGCGGCAAATAATTACGAGCTTAGTTTGCGATTAACTAATGATGCCGAAATTAGAGTTCTTAATCATCAATACCGCGAGCAAGATAAACCTACCGATGTCTTGGCTTTTGCAGCTTTAGAAGCAGATTTTCCCATGAATGAAGAAATGCGAAGTCATCTGCCGCTATACCTTGGTGATATTGTTATCTCAGTAGATACTGCGAATCGGCAAGCTACTGAGCAGGGACATCCACTGCAAACAGAATTAGCTTGGCTGGCAACTCACGGTTTACTGCACCTTTTGGGTTGGGATCATCCTGATGAAACCAGCCTATTACAGATGCTAGAGCAGCAAGCTGTTTTGTTGCAACTGATCGGGCTAACCATTGAGGGCGACTACAATCCCTACATTGGGTCGTAACTACGACACAAATAATTTGCCCGTGACCGCCATCAAAACTGCTATAGCTACCAACCTAACAACTACTTTTTCTGCTGTCGTCTCCTGTCTATGCCTCAAAACCTTCCGACACCAACGCCCAGCCGACCAGAAAAGGTTGCTCCAGTGCGCGAGTTATCTTGGCTTGTAGCTGCAAATTTATTTGTTAGTTTTAAATATGCTTGGTGTGGAATAACTTACGCTTTTCAAACTCAGCGTAACTTTCGCATTCATGTAGGGGTAGGTGTTTTAGCCATGGGGTTAGCAATTTTTTTACAATTGCCACTTCTTGAAATGGCAGTAATTGGGCTAACCAGTGGTTTAGTGTTAGTGATGGAATTATTAAATACCGCGATAGAGTCGGCGGTCGATTTGACCGTTAAGCAGTCTTACCACGATTTAGCAAAAATAGCTAAAGACTGTGCGGCGGCGGCGGTTTTAG
>JACCVJ010000548.1 GCA_013698215.1 Tatlockia sp.
AGCCTAGTTCGTGAAACAACAGAAACTGAGAGCCAAAACAACGGCTACAGATTCGGACAAGAAGAAGAAACCTACAACATCGTTGCAGCCCACGGCTACTTCGGTCGGTTGATCTTCCAATACGCATCATTCAACAACAGCCGCAGCTTGCACTTCTTCCTAGCAGCATGGCCAGTAATTGGTATCTGGTTTACATCCTTGGGCATCAGCACCATGGCATTCAACCTCAACGGATTCAACTTCAACCAGTCAGTAATTGACTCCCAAGGACAAGTAATTGGTACTTGGGCAGACGTACTCAACCGCGCTAACTTAGGAATGGAAGTAATGCACGAGCGCAATGCTCACAACTTCCCTCTAGACTTGGCTGCAGGTGAAGCGACACCAGTTGCTCTAACTGCTCCAGCGATCAACGGTTAATAATTAACCCTTCTAGCTAAAATACAAAAGGCGCTCTCCATTGCGGAGGGCGCTTTTTACTTGTTTATTGAAATATTAGGATTATGGCGACAATTCCCGAACCGTTAAATTTTGCCAGTGCGATCGCCTTCACGCAAGAATTACTAGCACAGAGTAAAATATCAGCTTCCGAAGTAGCCCAATTAGTACAAACAGAAGAAGGTGCTAGAGGTTTCTTTGTTACTTATCTAACCTCAGATTTTGCAGTGTCGGAAGAAATTATTGTAGGATTGCGATCGCAAATAGAAATAGTATCCGAATTACTGGTAAAAAACCTAGCAATGTCTACAGCGCAAGAGTTGTTTCACCATCGCCGCCAAGATGAAGAAATGGCTAAATCATCCCAACAGGTGCAAGAAAGGACGGCGCGATTGATAAAATTAGTAAACTTAGATTTGGTATCCGAGAAGTTGCAGCAGTTAGTCGCAACTATCGAAACTGGCGGTAACTATCAAGCTTTTTTAGAACGCTGGAACTATGATGAAGAACAAAAACAAGCAATAAAAGCAGCAATTAACAAACTTTTAGGTAAATAGTAGCCTTGCAAAATTCCACCGAGTATTTTTGTGCTTATTGTGGCGAATCTAATGTTGCCTTTATCGATTTGAGTGCGGGTAATTATCAATCTTATATTGAAGACTGCCAGGTTTGTTGTCGCCCGAATGTGTTGTATATTCAAGTTGACGAAGAAACTCTAGAACTAAGCGTAAATAGCGAGTATGTAGAGTGAAAATATTTATTTTAAGGAATAGAAAGTTGTGGAAATGAAAACAATTATTTCTCGTTATTTGCCTATAGTTTTAACCCTAGTTTTTTTACTAGGAGGAACTATATTATTTTCTGGGCAAACTAAACTATTAGCAGGTACTAAACCTGATAATCTCGGTATGGCTACAGGGCAATTATTAGCTTGTCCTGGTACTTCTAATTGTGTCAACAGCAAAAGTTTAGATGCAGAACATAAAATTACCCCTTTTACCTATACTTCCTCTGCGGAAGATGCTTTTAATACTCTTAAAACTGTTGTTCAATCTTTTAAACAATCTGCGATCGCCCAAGAAACAGATAATTATCTCTACGCAGAATTTACTATTCCTGTAGTCGGATTTGTGGACGATGTAGAATTTTTATTAGATAAAGATGCTCAAGTAATTCATGTTCGTTCAGCTTCCCGCTTGGGTGAGTCAGATTTGGGTGTAAACCGGAAACGGATTGAGACGATCCGAGCTAAATTTAATCAGTTACAAACGGAAGTACAAGCTTGATAATCAATCTCGATTTTGCCTCTACTTCTGCACCTAGATAGAGATTTTTTTCGTTACAATTGTTTACGTTACTATTAATATATACAATTGACCTCAGCGCTTCCCATGTCTGACACCATAACCAAGCTGACTTATCAGACTTTTCAAAATGGTAAAAATTACTTTGGTTTAGCTCATAAATACTTAAGTTTCCAGATAATGGGCTTAGTATCTCCCCAGTTGAAACCAAAACCATCGCCTCTTACTCCAGCATTACTGCTGAAACTCCAAGCAAGATTAAACCAATTGCTAGAAGCAGACTGGCAAGATGCGGAGAAGGGAGTATACGCTCATAGTTTACTATTTGATAATCCTTGGTCTGACTTTTTCCGTTACTATCCTGAAGTTTGGCTAGATATGCCGCAAATTTGGCAGCGACTCAATGAGAAAAACTATCAAGATTTTTCTGTAGAAGTAGCCCAAGACGACTATCCTAATTACTATTTGCAAAATTTTCACCATCAAACCAATGGTTATTTAAGCGACTTGTCAGCTAATTTGTATGACTTGCAAGTTGAGCTAATATTTGGTGGTTCGGCTGACCCCATGCGGCGGAGAATTTTAGCACCTTTAAAAGATAATCTGGCAGCAAATCCAAAGCCTCGGATACTAGATGTAGCCTGTGGTACGGGAAGAACATTGAAGTTGCTACGAAATGCTTTTCCTCAGTCGTCGCTATTTGGTACAGATTTGTCACCAGCTTACTTGCGAAAAGCTAATCAAGAATTATCACAAATTCCTGGGGAATTGCCGCAACTTCTCCAAGCAAACGCGGAGGAATTGCCTTATTTAGACAACTACTTCCATGCCGTAACTTGTGTATTTACATTCCATGAATTGCCCAGTGCTGCACGTCAGCAGGTAATAGAGGAGTGTTTTAGAGTCACGCAGCCTGGAGGAGTTTTTGTAATTTGCGACTCAATTCAAATGGCAGACTCTCCAGAAATGCTCCCTGTAATGGATAGTTTTCAAGAAACCTTCCACGAACCCTACTATAAGCATTACATGACGGATGACTTGGTAGAGCGGCTAGAGAAGGCAGGTTTTGAGGAAATTACAACACAAGTACATTTCATGAGTAAGTATCTAATTGCTCATAAAGCAAAGTAGCTTAGTTGAGTAGAGGGGGTTAAGGAGATCCCCCCCTAACCCACGGCAATAAAGCGGGAAGCGGAAGCTCATCCGCTTTTTGCCTCCCCTTAAAAAGGGGGGAAAATGTGTAGCTGTCCCCTTTTCAAGGAAGATGCGTGGGAATATAAACTAAGTTGCTACTGACTAAAGATTTTTAATTAGCTAGGGATTGCGACTATAAGATACATGGCTGGCTAAAAAATTAAATAAAAATACTATATGCTTACAGGCGATAGAGTAGGTTTAAGCAATTAACAATAGAGTATTTTAGGAGTTATTAGTATGACTAATGCCGATGCGATCGCAAAT
>JACCVJ010000434.1 GCA_013698215.1 Tatlockia sp.
TGGGAAATAGACGCAATGCAGACTGTTGTTTGTGGTGATTCTGGCAATGATATTTCGCTATTTTCGTACAATGAAGAACGCGGCATTATTGTCGGTAATGCGAAGTCTGAACTATTGCAATGGCATAACGCGAACCCGGCAAACTATCATTATTTAGCTCAAGCTTTTTGTGCGGGTGGTATTCTAGAGGGCTTAAATCATTTCGGTTTTATTGAATGATTAGCTATCTTAAAGGCATCGTTGCAGGCATTTCTAAAACTACTACGGGTCGCGTTACCTTGACTTTAGAAGTCAATAATTGTGGCTACGACTTACTAATTCCCGCCCGATTGGTACAGCAATTGCCCCCCATTGGCGAAACTGCACAGATTTTTACCCATTTGCAAATTAGAGAAGAACAACCTTTACTCTATGGATTTAGCACTTTAGTAGAACGAGATTTATTTCGGCAATTGATTAGTGTTACGGGGATTGGGGCAGCAAATGCGATCGCCCTATTAGATACTTTACCTGTACCCGATTTAATTAGCGCGATCGTTACTAGCAATACTCAATTGCTAATTCAAACTCCTGGGGTGGGCGGAAAAACCGCCGAGCGGATTTGTTTGGAATTGCGGAAAAAGCTGGCAGATTGGACTGATATTCCGGGCTTAGTTGCCCCTACAGACGGCCCAGCGCCAGCCATTTTAGAAGATGTGCAGATGACCTTACTTGCTTTAGGTTACAGCCCTAGTGAAGTTTCTAAGGCTTTGCAAGCGGTAAGTCAACAAGTGGGTTTGGCAAAAAATGCTAATGCCGAAGATTGGATTCGTCAGGCGATTTCTCATCTCAGCGCTCGGTAGTAGTCAATGAGCGATCTACTACCGTCCAAGTTTTAGTTTTCGCCGCAAGATCCCGCTCTGTGCTGGTTCCGGCTCCATAATTAAGCAACTATGGTTCCGACTCAACTTTGATTTTAGAGACGAAACCATTGAGCTAATTGTCGTGAAAATACTTCCCCATCTCCCTTTTGAGCTTCAATGCGAGGAAGTTGAAAGCTATCTGTCTTTGACTGAACTACTCGATCGCCCCGAGTCGAGCAAGCACAGTTGAACCCTACTGCTTTAGCGATCGCCGGGGTTGTAGATGCGTAGTTACCATGAGGATAGGCAAAGCTTGCTACCGGACGCTCGATAATAGCTTCTAATTGAGATTTATTTTGCTGAAGCTCTCGTTGTTGTTCGACTTCAGCCAAGGCAGAAAGGAAGGGGTGATTGACAGTGTGAGCGCCAACTTCAATCAGTTCTGTTTGGGCGAGATGATGAATTTCCGAAGCAGACACTACTTTATGGGTTGGTCTAACTTGATTTGCCGCCCCAGACCAATCCCAAAGGAGATCCATTGCCCAACGGCGATCGCTTACACTTTGTTCGCTAAGTAAAGCGTATAGAGTACGATAAATTCGTTGACGAGAAGTTGGATCGGTGCTTTCGGCATCGTACCAACTCCAATGGCGATCGCGCAAATAATCTGATTGCGAATAACAGGCAGATTCATCTAACTGCCATTCGTAAGTTTGCTCTTTTAATTTAAGAGATAGTTTTGGTGGCAGCGTTCCTGGCTGTAATAACAAACGCTCTAATTCATCCCACCAAAATTCCCGTTTATTCTCTAAGTTTCCTGTAGTGATGAAGAAAGTTGCTGGAATATCGTACTGTTCCAATAAAGGTTTAGCCGTGTGCAAATTGTCAATGTATCCATCATCGAAGGTCAGAGCAACGAGGCGATCAATCGATTTTTTTTCTTGGACTGCCTGAACCAATTGTTGCAGCGAAACGGGATGAGTATAACGTTTTAATACTTCTAAATGTTCGGCAAAATGCTGAGGTGCTTGACAAATCCCAAAGGGATCGGGAGCAACGTCTGCAACTCGGTGATACATCAAAATTAGCCCACCCGGTGCAAATTGCCGCCTAGCCCAATTTACACCTCTTTGAAGTTTATGCTTTCCAGGAAAATTCATGACGTTTACTCAGGTTTTACGGCTATAGCGGTGATTATTTGTTGATAATTTGGATCGCGGTAGTCTAATTCTTGGGATGTTAATTCTTCGGCAGCTATACCCTGCAAAAATGAGGTCGCGCTCAAAACATTTCCGTAAGCTTCAATTTGCAGATTTGCTTTAGGAAAAAATTCCCCAAACAGCTTTTCCGTCGATGAGGTTGTAAAAGACCAGCACCAATAATCTCTCCATTGGTCGATGCTCAAACAAGTTACCCCAGGATGCGTAACTAGGGCTACTCCTCCCGGTTTTAAAATCCGGTAGACAGTTTTCACCGCCGCCCGGACATCATAGATCATTTGCAGCGTTTGGGTTAATACAAGGCAGTCAAAAGCATCGGAGGGAATATGGTCGGCATTTTCAGCGAGATCGGCGATGATTGTTGCTTCTGGATTGCCTTCAGTAATATGCAGCACATCGCTTTGAGTCACGCGATCGCCACCAAATCTAACAGTGTACTCGCGATCGCCAATTTCTAGCACTCGCCCCTGAATTTGCCCTGCCTGCTGCGTCAAAAATCGTTCAATGTAGTAGCGATCAATGGGGGAACCTCGGTCATAGCCAAAGTTTTGACTAATAGGTGTAGTGCGCCGGAGATTGCCAAATTTTATTTCTCCAGTCGGAGGACAGTATTCTGTTCCTTTAATTTGGGAGCGTAACCTCGCTTGAACCGATGCTGGGAGCATTTGTTTGGTGATTGACTTAAGGATTTGCTTCATTTTTTTTCCTTGATTTCCAAATTGTTTTGAGGATTGAGACTTGTGCGGCTGCTGATACAGCAACAGTTGAGCATGAAGCGCAGCCCAAACTTCGGTGTCTTGAACGTTTTGTTCTGCTAGATATTGTTCTAGCCACTTGAAAAATGCGAGTTGGGCTGGATTCGGCTTCTGCTGATGATACTCTCCCATTGCTTCTGCTACATAGCAAAGACTAGCATTATGCTGTCTATAGCGATCCCAACACCCACTTTGCACAAAGACTGGTGCTTTTATCCACACTTTGGACAAGAAAACTTGATCCTCAAACATTGTTTTGAACGAGTCTTCAAACCCTCCTACTTCCTCAACAATTTCTCGTCGAGCCAACATACTACAAGTTCCGGGGGTTTCTGCTTTATTCTGGAGCAGAAGTGCCAGCAGTATTGGCGGTCTAATGAGGGAATCAGGTTTTACGCCTAGTGTGCGTTGGCGATCGTATCGAATATCTTGGCGGTTGCAAGTCCAACTGTACCACATCAATGTTGAGCTATAGACCATTGCTGCTTCAGGATAATTTCCTAAAATGACAACTTGCTTTTCTAATTTTTGTGCCAACCAAATATCATCGGCATCTAGGAACGCGATATACTCTCCCTGAGCTTTGGATATGCCTAAATTTCGAGTTGCACTCAGTCCTCGATTCTGATGTCCTTCGTGTTCAAAATATCGAACTTGATTTGGATAACGTTCAGCATAGTTTTGAGCAATCACAGTGCTATTATCCGTTGACCCATCATCAAGCAGTAGTAATTCCCAGTTTTTATAAGTTTGGGCAAAGACACTCCTAATCGTGGCTTCAAAATACTCTCCTGGATTAAGAAAGGGAATAGTCACAGAAACCATTGGCTGATTGCTGATTAC
>JACCVJ010000249.1 GCA_013698215.1 Tatlockia sp.
CCCGATCCGATTGGGACTTTGGAAGCTGCCGAAAAGCTTGTTAAAGAAGGCTTTGCTGTCTTACCTTATATTAATGCCGATCCAATTTTGGCTAAACGTTTAGAAAATGTGGGTTGTGCAACAGTTATGCCTTTAGCTTCCCCTATTGGTTCGGGGCAAGGGATGAAAAATGCGGCAAATATTGCCATAATTATTGAAAACTCTGGTATCCCTGTAGTTGTGGATGCTGGGATTGGTACGCCCAGCGAGGCAGCCCAAGCAATGGAAATGGGCGCAGATGCGTTGCTTATTAATAGCGCGATCGCACTGGCTCAAAATGCCCCAATTATGGCTCAGGCAATGAACCTCGCAGCCCAGGCGGGGCGGATGGCTTACCTAGCTGGACGTATCCCCATTAAAGACTATGCGATCGCAAGTTCCCCCTCAATCGGCACGATTACTAGCTAATAATTAACTCTCCAGTCTTTTCTAAGGCTGGAGGTTATGTAAAGATTTATTTCTGAGATTTGTGAGTTTATTTACAACTTTATGTTACGATTGGCAAATTAACTAGCAAAAGGATAGAAAATATGCCATACACAACAGAAGAAGGCGGTCGTCTAAATAATTTCGCTAAAGAGCCAATAGTTTACCAAGCCGAAGAGCCTACAGGTACAGAAAAGCGCAACTATGTCTTTTTGGGAATAGTTGCCGCAGCTTTAGTTGGTGGCTTAGTGTATGTAGCTGTGTCTGTATCCTCCGTAAGCTAAACTTCACAATCAGGGGCGATCGCACTAAATAGTGATGAGTAGTCAGCATCCGCAAACCCGCTAGTTATCGCTATTTCCAATATTTTTTTCACTCCTTCAATACTGCTAATATTCATCCCATCCCCTTGGGCTTCGTTGATAAATAACTCCGTATCTTTCAATAAGTGCTTAGTAGGAAAATTGGGATTAGAGTAATTGCGATCGCGCATTCGCTGCAATTTCTTGTCAAAAGTGGGCGCATATAAAGCACTTTGACGGAGAATTTGCATAAAAATGTCTACATCCGCACCTTGACGCTCGACAAATCCTAAACTGAGAGCAAAAGCTGCACTTAGAGCAGCAATTAATTGATTTAAGGCTAGTTTAATCGCTGATGCTGCGCCTACTTCTCCAATTAATAAGGGTTTACCACCAAAGTTTTGTAACAAAGCCTGCCAACGTTCAAATTGCGCCTCTGTACCGCCTACCATAACTATTAGTTTGCCAGATTGGGCTTCGGGAATGCTACCTAAAACTGGTGCTTCTAAGTATTCACCCCCGGCGGCGATAATATCCTTGGCGATCGCTATACTTTCAGTGGGTGCGATCGTACTCATTTGAATTACAGTCTTTTCTGCTAAATGTTGCTTAACATCCTCCGATAACAACAGACTGCGGATAGCTGAAGCATTAGTAAGCATGAGAATAATACAATCGCTACCGATAATTGCCTCTAGGGGCTGCTGGGCAATCCTCACCCCCGCCTTCTGGAGCGGTTCTAGCTTCTCAAGAGTGCGGTTGTAAGCTATTAAGTCAAATTCAGCCTCTACAAGCCTTTGAGCCATTGGTAGCCCCATTAGCCCTGTTCCAATAAAACCTACTTGCATAAATCACACAGTTTCTAAAAATTCTCGCATATATCGATTAACTAGCTGTGGCTGCTCTTGCTGTACCCAATGGCTGCAATTAGGGATATATTTTATTTGTAAGTTGCGGACGTAAGCCTCGGTATTGTTAGTTAACTCTTTACCTAAAGCTACATCGCTTTCGCCCCAAATCATCAATGTAGGTACTTCTAAAATACTCCAATCTGTATTTAGCATCCTTTGCTGAGTAATATTGCGGTAATAATTCAACATTGCTGTCAAAGCACCCCGTTTTGCTACCGCATTTTTGTAAGCTTCAATATCAGCTTTAGTAAAAGCACTTTTATTGACTACTCCCGCCGTAATCATTGTCTCTATTAATTGATAATCTGAAGCTTGAATTAAGGCTTCGGGTATTTCTGGCAATTGAAACAAAAACATATACCAACTGCGAAGCAATTGCTGAGGAGTGCGTAAACCTTCTGCCATTTTAGCGGGGTGAGGAATATTTAAGACAATTAGCTTCTCTACCATTTGAGGACGAGAGTAAGCAAAATGCCACGCGATCGCACCTCCCCAATCATGCCCTACTAATACGCACTTGTCGTAACCCAAACCTATAATTATACCTTCAATATCTTTAATAAATTCATCCATCACGTAAGCTGATTGCTCTTTTGGTTTATCGCTGTCGTTATAACCGCGTAAATCCGGCGCTACAACTTTGTAATCTGTTGCAAATGCTGGGATTTGATGCCGCCAGGAGTACCAAAATTCAGGAAACCCATGCAACATTAACATTAATGCCCCATTTCCTTGGGTTACGTAGTGTAGTTTTACGCCGTTTGTTGTGATGTATTCGTGCTGCCAAGAATCTGTAATTGCAGTCATAATTAATACTCCTGATAATTGGCTACTAATTTAGTATTGCTTGGGTTTATTAAATTAAAATTAACAAGCAAAGTTATATTTTATATACTTAGACAGATTTATAAAGCTTACAAAGCAAAGCTTCATAAAGAAATGGACTTAAGCTTGTAAGCAATGTTCAACAAAATTGGATAATTGCGATCGCCAGATTTGGTTTAGCAGCGCGGGGTATAGTATTTTGTATTATTGGGTTATTTCTAATTTAAGCTGCACTCCAGTACGATTTTAGCGAAGTAAGAGGATTAGGCGGAAGCTTTACAGGTACTACAAAAATAACCTTATGGTACTTAGCTTTTGGGTATAGTTGCTTACAGTATTTATATGATAATTTAAGGGCGCTATCGTCATTTGAATATACAAGAAGTTTAGCGTAGTAGTATTTTTAACTTAAGTTGTGCGTAAATTAACCCAAACCTAGACTTAACACATTTATTTAATATCTAACTTTTACTGATTGTCGAATATAAAGTTGAAAAAGGGTGCGCGCGAAATATTTTCCCCCTTTTGAATGGGGGTTCGAGGAAATCTTTAAGTATTAAAAGTTACCAACCATACTTTGTAAAACATCCGCTAAAATATTTTTTGATAAAAACTTAAATTTTTGTATCTATGTGCGTAAGGATCATTGCAAATGTCATTATTAACAGTAACCAATAGCACTGTTTTTAGAAAATCTAATCAGGATTTAAGTAAACTAACTAACAAAGATAAGTTTGGGATCAATGCGGGAGAAAAACTCCATGTCAAGTATGCGTTTAAAGCAGGAGATAGCTGTCTTGTAAAGCTAGACCAAGAGCTTGGTACTGTGGGCAAACTAGGCTATTTTTTGCAAAAAGATATTGATGTTGAAATTGCTGAAGTTCGGGGTGTCTGGCTCACAAATGTTGACAGCGATATATTGCATTCTCGCGCTCAGATTGAGGTGGGTTTGCAAAGACTCAAAAACTTAGGCTTTAACACTATTTATCCAGTAGTTTGGCAACGGGGTTTTACTCTTTATCCTAGCAAAATTGCCCAAGATTTTATAGGTTTCTCTGTGATGGAAACTCCTAATTTTTTTCAAACCAGAGATATGTTAACAGAAGTTATAGAAATAGCAAAACCTCTAAAGTTAAGGGTTATTCCTTGGTTTGAGTATGGTTTAATGACTCCCCCAAACTCTCCCTTAGCTCAAAACCATCCTAATTTATTAACTCTAGATATTAAACAAAATCTAATTAGATTAAAAAGCCACGATAGTAATAAGCGCGATATTCAAGCTTGGTTAAATCCCTGTCAACCGAAAGTACAACAATTCATGGTTGATTTAATTGCTGAAATTGTCGAAAACTATGAAATTGATGGGATTCAATTAGACGATCATTTTGGATTTCCGATAGAAATGGGCTACGATTTATTTACCCAAAATCTCTATAAAACTGAACAAAGTGTTAAAGATGTTCCTGCTAATCATCAAGATCCAAAATGGGTAAGTTGGGCGACTATAAAAACTACTGAGTTACTAGAAAAAATATTTCATGCTGTTAAAAGCAAGCGCTCAGATTGCTTGGTTTCTATTTCTCCTAACCCTCTAGACTTTGCTAAAAAATATTATTTAGCAGATTGGGAATCATGGGTAAAACAGGGTTTAGGAGAGGAAATAGTTTTGCAAGTGTATCGAGATAATCTACCTCGTTTTTTGGGAGAAATAAGTAAGTTAGAAGTTATAAAATCTAAAAACCATATTCCGGTTAGCATCGGTATTTTAACTGGGCTTAAAAATAAACCTGTTGCTCTTGATTGGATTAAAGAACAAATCCACGAAACTCGCGCAGCTAAACTCGCTGGGGTATCTTTTTTCTTCTATGAAAGTCTGTTTAATGAAATGGTACTAAATCCTAGCAATACATTGAAGATAACGGCTAGAGATTTAGCACAGGTTGAGGATTTATTTGGATAGCATCCTTGAAACAGGAGAAATTAGACGAATATATCTGTTAATATCTTTTCGTAGGTGCGATCGCTTGTCTCAACCTAAAAGCGAAACTTGCCACCAATTCTCAGTATTATTACCTAAGTTTTTTAGTTTTTATTTGCTGTCATCTATACAAAGACATATTTCTATCATCATCCAAGCGGAAAATTGTTAAGATATAAATCTGATTGTTAAGTAATTAGTAACACTTGTATATTATTGTGTTGTTTTTTTGTCACTTTATAGCTGCATTGAGTATATTCTTAAAAGATAAAGAAATTATTAAGAAGAGGTTTCTATGACTCCAGTAATTTTACGTCGGCTGTGGTCGGTAGTCGAAGCTACACAGGCTCATACTCTATTAAAACTTGATGATGCCAGCCTTGTACAGTGGTTGATTAAGCAAACTACCAATACAACATCTTTAGATGGTAGCCAAGCCGATGTCCTTAGCGACTATATACAGTCACGTCTAACTTTAATTCGAGACTTAGCCCAAGAACGTTAATTAGCATTAAACCTTTAATCATTAAGGATTAGGTCTTGGTGCTAAAGGCGGAAAACTTTGCACAGAACGATTGTTAGTTGTTGCCAGGGCTTGAACTACAAAAGTATAGCCGAGGTAAGCCGGAACAACTATAGCAATGGAAAGTGCGATCGCACTGAGCCACTTGCCAGGTTGCCAAGCAGAACCGTAAGAGCAACGATAGGGATCGCGGTTGAGAAATTCAGGTTTAATAATTTCTCTAAAAGCGATAGGTCGCTTGAAACGCACGCGGCGATCGTCTAGTTTTTCCAGCAAAATCCAGCCAGCTTCCATTTCTTCGTCACATAAAAGCTGGAAAACTCCTGGATCTTTGAACAAATTACGCTTAGCACGGACAATTTTAAACTCCCATCCTACCAAACGCGGATCTTTAAGTTCTTGCTCTTTGCCAAAGCCATTACTATGATGCTCGGATGTACCGTTAGATTCGTAAGCTTCGTAAGGCGTTAACATTTCTTCCTCCACATTTTGTTTTAGGTTCATAGGATTATTTGCCCGAATTTTCTGATCATAATTACGACACTATTGAATACTGCACTACTGATAAACAGGCTACAAAAAGAATTTCTCAGGAAAACGAACTTATTACTGGGTTATTTGCTTAAGGGGAAAATAACCCTCAATCAACCAATCTGCTCCTACACTCCGCGCCTTGTAACGCTCTAGGGTGAGAGCCTGAGTCATGTTGGTTAAATTCAATTCACCCACCGGGGAAAAAGCCTGACTACCACCAATAATTTTTGGGGCAATAAAAGCAAGCACTTTTTGAACTGCACCACAGGAAATCGCGCTGGCGGCTAAAGTACCTCCACATTCCCACAATACGGACATAATACCCAAAGAATATAAATACTTCATTGCCTCGGTTGGTGTCAAAGGGTCTAATTCCACAACCATTACTCCCTTGGCTAACAGCAATTGTTGAAAATCTCTATTCACTCCTACGGCGGTTAATACTAAAGTGGGTGCAGAGGCTATTTCTTGCCATAGGTGAGCTTCGGCGGGTAAATCTAAGGTACGGCTCATTACTACCCGCAAAGGGTTCTTAGCCTCCCCAAGCCTACTCGTCAATTTGGGATTGTCTAACCTTAAAGTGTTACCGCCAATAACGATCGCATCGCAAGCCCCCCGCAACTTATGCACCTCACTCCGAGCGGCTTCCCCCGTAATCCAAGCACTATGACCATTACTGGTGGCAATTTTGCCATCGAGAGTCATAGCATACTTTAAAATGCCAAAAGGCTGATGATAGACAATCCGATGAATAAAAGCCTCGTTTAACAAACGGCAATCAGCTTCCTCTACTCCTACTACTGTTTCTATTCCCGCAGAGCGTAATCTGGCAATACCTCCTCCAGAAACGCGCGGATCGGGGTCAACCATCCCGACTACGACTTTAGCCACCTTAGAATCGACTACAGCTTCACTACAAGGAGGAGTTCGCCCGTAATGATTGCAAGGCTCTAGATTTACGTAAATTGTTGCACCCGTTGCTCGGCTTCCGGCAGCTTTGAGCGCAAAAACTTCAGCATGGGGTTGACCTGCGCCGGGGTGGAAACCTTCACCGATAATTTCACCATTACGAACTACTACCGAGCCGACTAAGGGATTAGGGGCTGTGCGTCCTAGGGCGTTACGAGCTAGAGACAAACACCGTTGCATCATCTCTTTGTCAAAGGCAGTAACTACCGTTGTGGGCAGCGAATTGCTTGAGGCATCTGAGGGAAAGTTCACGTAAATAGATTATTTTTAATGCTGGGCAATATTATAAGGGCGATCGCCAATAGGTAACTAATTAGTATTTACTGATTGATGCTGCCACCAGCGATTAAGAGGATAATAAACCACTGGGCCCCAAAGACTGCTAACGATCGCACTAGCTAAAGCCGTTTGTTGGTGATAAGTCCATTGGTGGGCTAAAGTCAGCACAAATTTGTCTAGGAATAGAGCAATATTTTGGTTAGGTTCGGGAAAAGCAAATTGCAAGCCCATAATCGTTTCTGCAAGTATAGTCATACCAAAGATAATTAAAGCAATAGAAATAAAATCTTCCTGCAAGTAGCGCGTTTTGTGCAAACGCGCCGTCAAAATACCCACCACTGCCAAACTCAAAGCATGAGTAGGAAAGGGGTTTGTCATTCCATCTTGCAACCAGCCTAAAGTTACCCCCGCAAGCAAGCCACCCACCATCGAGCGTTTGACGCTCCAACATACTACCCAAATTAATAGCCAGTTAGGAGCAATGCCCAATAACTCTAGTCCTGGTAAACGCAGAGTCAAAAGCAATAAACACAATCCTAGAGAACCAACTACGACTGTCCAATTTAATAAATGGGTTTTAACCAAGCTTTGACGCACAAACTTTCTCCTCAAAGCTGATTATTTATTTTCCTGATTGCCAACATTGGCATATACAAACACCCACTCTAAATAATTTAGCGGTGAAGTGAGAGCGAGTTCAGCTTCCGGGGCAGGACTTTTAGTTAAATCGATTTTTTCTACTCTTCCCACAGGTATACCCGCCGGAAATATTTGACTATAAGGCGAAGTTGCCACAAAGTCACCGAGGCGGACATCAGGGACTTTATCAAAAAATTGCATTACCGCCCGTGTGGAAGATTGCCCTCTAAGCAACCCAGTATAACGACTGCGGCTAACAGTTACTCCCACTTGGCTTGTAACATCGCTAACTAATAAAACGCGGCTGGTGTGGGGAGTAACGCCAATTACTCTACCCACCAACCCGCCGGGAGCCGTAACTACATAGTCTACGCTGACTCCCTCCTTGCTACCGCGCCCCAGAGTTACTTGTTGCCACCAAAGGTCAGCATTGCGTCCAATTACTGGTGCGACAATCATTCTTCGATTTTTTTGCGCGGCTCGGTAATCTAGTAATTCTTTTAGCTGTTGATTTTGACTTTCTAATTCTACCAAGCGCCCAAGTAATTCGATTGTTTGAGCATTATCTAACCGCTCGACTTGAGGAGGATTTTGAAAGGGGCGAGTAACTATACCTGTTAGTTCGCTAATTGCGGCTCCTTGAGTTTGCCGAATTATCCACGCACAAACGAGCGCCAAACAAGTACCGATTAATTGCCACCGATTTTTATCCCACCACCGCCACATTGCATACATCGCTATTGACTTTGAGAACGTCCGCTAAATACTCGTTCCATTTGATTGAAGTTTTCTAATACTTTGCCTGTACCCAAGACTACACAGTTTAAAGGTTCGTCTGCTATGTGGGTAATAATACCCGTCTCATGACTAATTAAAGTATTGATGCCCCGCAGTAAAGCTCCACCTCCTGCCAGCATAATACCGCGATCGACAATATCGGCGGCAAGTTCTGGAGGTGTTCGCTCTAAGGTACGCTTTACTGCTTCAATAATTATCAGTAGTGGCTCTGACATACTTTCCCTGATTTCTGGCCCTTTTATTGTCACCGTTCGGGGCAATCCTGAAAGTAAGTGCAATCCTCGCACTTCCATCACTGCCTCATCATCACCGCGAGTAGGGTAAGCTGAACCAATGCGAATTTTGACTTCTTCGGCGGTGCGTTCGCCAATAATCATATTGTGAATCTTTTTCATGTAATGAATGATTGCTTCATTTAGCTCGTCTCCAGCCACCCGCACCGATTCACTTTCTACCGTGCCGTTATAACTTAGCACGGCAATTTCTGTCGTTCCGCCACCAATATCGATAATCATGTTACCTATGGGTTCAGTTACGGGCAATCCCGCCCCAATTGCCGCCGCCAATGGCTCGTCAACTACATGAACTTCTCTTGCTCCTGCGCGCAATGCCGCATTCATGAGGGCTTGTTGTTCTACCCCCGTCACGCCGCTAGGAATGCCTACTACAATGCGCGGGTTTACCGTTCTACCACCACTGGCGCGTTGAATAAAGTGCTTGAGCATCAATTCGGCTGTGTCAAAGTCCGCAATTACGCCATCACGCAACGGGCGACTAACAATCACACTACCGGGAGTTCTACCCAACATTTTTTTGGCATTTTCTCCCACCGCCAGAACTTGTTTGTCTTTGGAATCGATAGCGATAACTGAAGGCTCTTGTAAGACAATGCCTTTACCCGATACAAAAACGAGGGTGTTGGCTGTACCGAGATCGATACCCATATCCCTAGATAAAGAAGGCTGATTAAAAAAACCAAAAAGACCCACGTGCCAAGCTACCCCAAAGTTTGATAAGTTCTATTTAAAATAAAAAATAGTAACCGTGCTGGATTGTATTACGTCTTGTGCGTTTAGTCTAGTAGAATTACGAGGTTTTTGATTGCTAGAAATTGGATTTGCAATTTTTGGAGATTAGAGGCACGATTATGGAGTACACCTGTACTGTAATAAATTAATATGAGTGTTAATGTTGTGCATCTGGTTGGGCGCGTGGGTAGAGATCCAGAGGTTAAATATTTAGATAGTGCCAAAGTAGTATGTAAGTTGACGTTGGCTGTCAATCGCCTATCGCGCAATAGTGACGAACCAGACTGGTTTAACTTAGAAATGTGGGGGAAAACTGCCGAAGTGGCGGCTAATTACGTCCGCAAAGGCAAGCAAATTGCCGTGGAGGGTTCCTTAAAGTTTGACAGTTGGAGCGATCGCGCTACCGGGGCAAATCGTTCTTCCCCAGTCATTTTAGTAGAAAGACTAGAGTTACTAGGTTCTAAGAAAGAAGACGAGGCTAATAGTTTTAGCGGTAGCAATAGCGGAATGTAATAAAAAGGCAGAAAATCAATATTTTCTGCCTTTTGTTCTTAATAACTAATTTGCAAAGTAACACCAGCTTCTACCTTTTGTTCGCCGCCGATGACGGGGGTAGTAGCTTTAGCATCAGCCAGACGATTAGCCGTTTCGTATTGAACTAGAGGCTGAGGTTGAGGAGGAGCGGTATTATTAATTTGAATGCTGACAATTTCTTTAGCCGTAAAATTCAACGCGCCTAAAACCGAATTAGCTTGTTGTTGGGCGTTTTGGGTAGCTTTTTTCAATGCTGCTTGTTCGGCTGCTAATATCGCGCTGTCGGTGGCTATAAACCTAATGCCTTCAATTTTTGTGGCTCCAACTCGGACAGATTCATCTAATAAATTGCCAATACTCTCGGTAGGAATTTGAAAACTAACGGTATTGGTAGCTGTATAGCCTGTCAATGTTTGCGTATTGTTGTTGTAGCTGTATACAGGATTAAGGCTGATACCTGTAGTTTCAAGCTTTTGAACTTGTGACCGAGATTTGAGCAAAGCGACTACGGCATTAGAACGTTTTGCGGCTTGCTGTTGAGCCGCCGTAGCCGTTTTTCCTTGGACTTCTACACCTAAACGTACCTCTGATAAGGTTGTAGGAATTGTCTCTATGCCACGACCGCTAACGGTTAAAGTCCGCATCAACATATTTTGTACCTGTCCTCGATCTTGAGCTACGCAGCTAGAGGTTGTAATGCCTAGCAGACCAACAGCTAAAAGCAATAATACAAAACCCTGGCGTAAATTTTTGCTAATGCCTAGTTTTTGTACGGACGAGTCATTTATCAACTTAAGTTTCATGAATTGTTAGTTTGCCAAAATATTCTCAATCATCTCAACTATTGCCGCTAGTAAAGTGCAGCTCGTCACATCTAACAATGATGCTAAGGCTTCCTTGCAATCTTCTTGTACAGTAAAAAAGATGATTTTTACATAGCTAATGGAAATAGAAGCAATTACTGCCCTTGACTTGCCACTGTTAACGCTTGTTCCCCCCTGGAATAAGACGATTTTACTAACTGCTAACGCCTCACCCGAAAGTAGCACTCTTGTCCTAGCGGGAGTATTGCTAAGTTTAGTAGTAGTGTATCTAGCAAGCAAAATTGGCGGAGAACTAGCCAATCGCTTTGGCTTACCGCCAGTATTAGGAGAATTAGTCGGCGGCGTAGTAGTGGGTGTTTCGGCTTTGGATCTTTTGGTGTTTCCCGAAGGCGGTGGCGATAGTTCAAGTTCGCTGATTATGACCTTGCTGCAAGCTACCGCAGGCTTAGAGCCAAGCGCCGTAGCTGCCACTTTTCAAGGACAAAGCGAAGTGATTTCAGTTTTGGCAGAACTTGGGGTAATTGTCCTGCTATTTGAAATTGGCTTGGAATCAAACTTAAAAGAACTATTAGCGGTGGGTTATCAAGCCTTAGTAGTAGCAGTGGTGGGCGTAATTGTCCCCTTTGCGGCGGGAACTATTGGGCTAATGACTTTGTTTTATGTGGCAGCCGTACCAGCGATTTTTGCTGGAGCCGCTTTGACGGCTACAAGTATTGGCATTACCTCTAAAGTGCTATCGGAACTAGGCAAGCTGAGTTCTACTGAAGGTCAAATTATTTTGGGTGCGGCGGTAATTGACGATGTACTAGGTATCATCGTTTTAGCGGTGGTAGCGAGTTTGGCAAAAACTGGGGAAGTAGATGTTAGTAATGTTATTTATTTGATTATTAGCGCTACGTGTTTCTTGCTCGGTGCAGTTTTGCTTGGAAAAGTATTTAATAAGTCTTTTGTGGCGATCGCGGAGCAGCTCAAAACTCGCGGTAGATTAACTATACCTGCCTTTATTTTTGCTTTTTTGCTGGCTTATTTGGCGGCAGCAATCCATTTAGAAGCAATTTTAGGCGCTTTTGCTGCGGGTTTAGTCTTAGATGAAACCGATGAGCGTACAGAACTCGATGAGCAAGTACGTCCAATTGCCGACTTGTTAGTACCGATTTTCTTTGTCAGCGTTGGTGCTAAGACCGATTTAAGCGTACTTAATCCCTTTGAACCTAGTAATAGAGAAGGTTTGATTATTGCGAGTTTTTTAATTGCGATCGCCATAATTGGTAAATTAGTCACAGGTTTGGCTGTCTTTGGGCAACCGCAAATCAATCGGTTAGCGATCGGTGTGGGGATGATTCCTAGAGGAGAAGTAGGGCTGGTATTTGCGGGGGTGGGTTCCGCTAGTGGCGCACTCTCTAAACCTTTGGAAGCAGCAATTATTGTTATGGTAATTTTAACTACTTTTCTAGCGCCGCCTTTGTTGCGAGTTGTTTTTCCTTCTGATCCCTTAAGTGAGGCAATTTCTAGTTTAAAAGATGCTCCTAATCCTGCTACCAAATCAGTAGGGTCAAAGATCGAGTAGATTAGTAATGCTTTTAAGAAACAAGCCTAGGTTAGTTTGCGTCCGCTTAGAAAGATTAAGAACTTAACGCGCGATCGCCAAAAAACTGGCAAGCTGTAGTTGCGGTGCGATCGCGCGTCAAGTTGTAAACTAACCTTCTCTATAGCGTTTCTAGGTAAGCCCAACTGTGCCGATATTTACTACAAATACTCAGCTATACTCAATCATCAGCATCTCACCCAATATTGCAACAAATGGTGATGTAAAAACATAGCCAATAGTCAAAATTTGAAACGGCGTAAATGGCTAGAACGAATGACAATTAGGAGAAAACAACTGTGAGATTTCACTGGTTACTGCCCAGTATTTTAAGTATTTTTGTACTATCCTCGACCGCAGAGGCGGCAAAGTTACGTTCTTGGCGTTTTGATACTACCCAAAATAGGTTACACATCAATACCGATGGCGGTGTTCAACCCAAAGCGAAGCTAATCTTTAACCCGACTCGCTTAGTAATCGATCTGCCAGGAACAACTTTACAACGTTCTACAGTCAAGCAAGAATACGGCGGAGCAATTCGCAGCGTGCGAGTTGGTCAGTTTAATGAGAATACAACTCGGATTGCTTTAGAACTAAGTCCGGGATACAAATTAGATCCAAACTTGATCAAAGTTCGCGGTGTGACTTCTAGCCAGTGGACGGTACAATTGCCCACATTGCAAAAAGTAACGGCGGCTCCCTTGACAAATCGCCCTTTAACTCCTGTGGTTAGATCGAGCAATTCAAGCCCCAGCAAAGTCTTTACAGTTGTTACTACGAGCGAGCAGCCTAATAAAAACTCCGGTAATGGGAGAACGGCTGCTAATTCTGCCGCCATTGTTCAAGTTCACAATATCCAAGTAACCGCCGATGGTTTATTTGTCCGTACTCGTGGAGGTGGCACTCCGAGCGTTAAGGTTAATCGTAGTAGCGATCGCTCCCAAATTAACGTTGATTTAAGAGGAGCGGCTTTATCGCCCCTAGCAGCCGCCAATACTAAAGTAAATCGGTTTGGGGTGGGCAATATTAAGCTCTCTCAAGTTCAATCTTCACCGCCTGTAGTTAGGATGGCGATGCAGGTAAATACTGAAAGCCCTGATTGGGAAGCGGCAGTTAGTCGGTATGGGGGGATAACGGTGCTGCCTGTAGGTGGTATTAGCGCCGTTAGGACTACCACCGTCGCCAGTACAACTACTTCTGCCCAGCCAGCGCCGGGAGTTGCAACGATTGAATCGGTAGAATTTAACGGCGACGGCAGCCAATTATTAATCAGAACCGATCAAAGTCTAACTTATACAAGCGGCTGGGATCGTTCTTCAGGATTATATCGAATTACTTTGGCTGATACCCAATTGGCACGGGCGGTGAGAGGGCCTAACTTAAATACTAATAGTCCTTTGCTAAGAGTCCGATTGCAACAACCATCGCCTCGAACAGTGTTAATTTCGGTGTTACCTGCGGCAGGAGTGCGGGTAGGAGAACTAAATCAACCGTCGCCAGAGTTATTAGCATTATCGTTGCAACGATCCTCTGGGGCATTGTTTCCCCCATCTACGACAACACCAAATGTAATTTCTATTCCCACTACTCCACCGCCAAATAATCCCACACCATCAGTTAAGCCGCGTACTGTTGGGCAAAAACGGACAGTGGTAGTTATTGACCCCGGACATGGGGGCAAAGATCCCGGTGCAATTGGGATTATAGGATTACAGGAAAAAAATGTAGTTTTGCCAATATCGCAAAAAATAGCGGCAATTTTAGAGCAACAAGGCATCCAAGTAGTAATGACGCGAGATAGCGATTACTTTGTCGATTTGGGGCCAAGACCAGTAATTGCAGACCGGGCAAATGCCAAGGTGTTTGTCAGCATCCATGCAAACGCCATGCCTGCTAACCGCAGTGATATCAATGGTTTGGAGACTTATTATTACGATAGTGGTCAGCGTTTGGCCCGGACTATTCATAATAGTATTTTGGGCAGTATAGATATACGCGATCGCGGTGTCCGAAAAGCAAGATTCTACGTTTTGCGTAAAAGTACCATGCCCTCGGTATTAGTGGAAGTTGGTTTTGTTACAGGGGTAGTCGATTCTCCCCGGTTGGGAACGACAGCTTATCAAAATCAGATGGCTGAAGCGATTGCTCGTGGCATCTTGCAATATCTACAACAAAATCCGTAATCTTTTAGCCTGTGTCTGAATTTTCTGTTTGTCTTAACACTTTCTCCCTAAACCTCTCAAAATCTGCTTGTATCGGCATTTTTGATAGTGGCGTTGGCGGTCTAACGGTACTCCGTCAAGTGGCGCGTCAATTGCCTCTTGAATCAATTGTTTATTTTGGCGATACTGCGCGAGTTCCTTACGGTAATCGTTCAACGGCAGAAATTTTACAGTTTGTCCGAGAAATTATCAATTGGATGTTACAACAACAAGCAAAAATGGTAGTTATGGCTTGTAACACCAGTTCTGCCTTAGTATTAAAAGCCGTGCAAGCGGAGTTTCCTATTCCCATTGTTGGCACAATTTTACCTGGTTCTTTAGCCGCAGCAAAGCTCGGTCGGCGCATTGGAGTAATTGCAACTCCCGCAACCGTTGCTAGTAATGCCTACCAGCAAGCAATTAAAGCCATCGATCCTACGCTTCAAGTTTGGCAAGTTGCTTGTCCTGAATTTGTACCTTTAATCGAACAAAACCGCGTTCTCGATCCTTATACAGCCGAAGTAGCCCAGCAGTATTTAGCTCCATTATTGGCAGAAAATATTGATACTCTAGTTTACGGTTGCACTCACTATCCCCATTTAGAGCCGATCCTGCGGTTGCTATTGCCACCTAGCGTTAAGTTGCTCGATCCTGCTATTCATGTTGT
>JACCVJ010000453.1 GCA_013698215.1 Tatlockia sp.
AGAAAGCTTACGAAGTCATACGTCAGCTAAAAAGAGCAATTCAAAGTTTTCAGGAAAGACCAAATTATCGGCGAGAATGCTTTGCTGGTCTTAAAATTGATACTCAGCAAGTTCCTAAGATTATTAACGGAATAGATTTACTGGCTCAAGATGTAGGTTTATCTGGGACAGAAAGAGTTTTCAACGAACAGCCAGATATTTTTTTAATTTAGATTTATAGTATAAATTTTTGTGTAGAGTTGCATTGCAACATCTCTATCATTTTCTGAATTGGGCAACGCCCAAAAATATTTGCATGGCAAAGCATCCTTAAAAGGAATCTGTCTGCTCTGTCAAAGTTTCTACTAACAACGTCATTTGCTGCTGCTTTTGATTTAAAAAAGCTTCGCACTCGCGCAAATACTCCACCGCCGTACTAAATTCTGTAAAAACTTCTGCAAGCTCTAATTCGCCGGATTCTAGTTGATTGATAATTTTCTCAACTTTAGCAACAGTCGCCTCATAATTCCAATTTGGTTTCTTTTTAGCGCGGGGAGAATCGGTCATTATTTATCGAGAATTTCTGTTACTTTAACTTTAACTTGACCTGTACCTAGTTGGATAAGTAACTCTTGCTCCTTCGCTAGTTCAGAACTGGATCGCGCGATCGCCCCCTTTGCTGTTCTCACTACCGCATAACCCCGTTTTAATACCGCCTTGGGGTCTAAAGTCGCAAGTTTTTCCTGCAAAAACTTACAGCGCAAAGTCTCAGTTTGTAAGCATTTTTGCGCTAATTGGACTAACTGTTGCTTTTGCCAACCAATTAGCTGTGTTTGTTGCTGAATTTGGCGCTCTAAAGGCAAACGTTGCAAGCGACTTTGCAAGCGCCCAAAACGATTTTGGACAGTATCTAATTGACTTTTAGCCGCCCTTTGCAAAGCTTGCAAGCGCTCTTGATGTTCGGCGTAAAGGCTTGTAAGTTCTGGTACAACTTGTTCGGCGGCGGCGGTGGGAGTATGAGCATAGGCATCGGCGACCAAATCGGCTAAAGATTCGTCGCGTTGATGACCGATTCCAGTAATTACCGGAATTGAACAATTGGCGATCGCTCTTACTACTCTTTCATCATTAAAACACGCCAATTCCTCCGTTGCACCGCCACCACGAGCTAATATTAGTACTTCCGCCCGTCCATCTTTTTCTACTCGCTCTATGCCTTTAACAATCGATGCTGGCGCTTGTTCTCCTTGGACAATTGCCGGAGAAAATAACACCTGCAAACCTGGGTAACGCTGTCCTAAAGTTTTTTGCATATCTCCCCAGGCGGCGGCGGAGGCTGAAGTAACTACAGCGACGGTTTGGGGATGCAGGGGTAGGGGCTTTTTACGCAGAGGGTCAAACAAACCCTCTGCCGCCAAAAATCCGCGCAACTGTCGATAACGTAACGCTAATAAGCCTGCTCCCGCCGGCAAACTTTGCCACACCGTTAATTGATATTGTCCGCGCCCAGGATACAACCGAATACTACCTAAAACTATTACCTGCTCCCCCATCACAGGAACTTGAGCTAATTTTTCTAACTGACCATGCCAAGCGACACAACTGATTGCGGCTTTGTCTTGGGGATCTGTGAGGGTAAAAAATAGTCCTTTGGGGTGGTGATTGGTGCTAGAAACTTCTCCTGTAATCCAAACTTGGCGCAATTGTCCGTCTTGCTCTAATAATTCTTGAATGTAAGCAGTAATTCCGCCTACAGAAATCGGTGCTAATTCAGGTACAGTATCCGAGAGATTCATGGAAATAAGGCGATCGCGCTTTACACACACTAATCTTAAGCTACTGCAAAATCGAGAGCTTTGGCTCTAAAAATCTCCGCTCCTCGCCTTCACATTACTTCACTTAACGCTTAATCGCCTACCAAGCGCAGAGGCGAAAAATTAGCTAAAATAGTATATCTGCACTACTGCTGAATCAACTTACAATTTTTTATATCCCTCCCTATTTAGAGGCGCGAATGGCAACCGAAACAACAGACACCACTGGCAAGCAAAAAGCCCTAACTTTAGTTCTTAACCAAATCGAGCGTAGCTTTGGTAAAGGTGCAATTATGCGCCTTGGCGATGCCACTCGCATGAGAGTAGAAACAATTTCTAGTGGCGCGCTCACCCTAGATTTGGCTCTAGGCGGCGGTTTACCCAAAGGAAGGGTAATTGAAATCTATGGCCCAGAAAGTTCTGGTAAAACAACTTTAGCCCTCCATGCCTTAGCTGAAGTGCAAAGAAATGGCGGTGTAGCTGCCTTCGTTGATGCTGAACACGCTCTTGATCCTACCTACGCCGCAGCCTTGGGTGTAGACATTGCCAACTTGCTAGTTTCCCAACCAGATACCGGAGAATCCGCCTTAGAAATTGTCGATCAATTAGTGCGAAGTGCCGCCGTTGATATTGTAGTTATTGACTCGGTGGCGGCGCTAGTTCCCCGCGCAGAAATTGAAGGCGAGATGGGAGATGTCCATGTCGGCTTGCAAGCTCGGTTGATGAGTCAAGCTTTACGTAAAATTACTGGCAATATTGGCAAATCTGGCTGTACGGTAATCTTTTTAAACCAGTTGCGTTTAAAAATTGGCGTTACCTATGGTAGCCCCGAAACTACAACAGGCGGTAATGCGCTAAAATTTTACGCTTCGGTGCGCTTAGATATCCGCCGGATTCAAACCTTGAAAAAAGGTACAGATGAGTTTGGCAACCGCGTCAAAGTTAAAGTAGCTAAAAACAAAGTCGCTCCACCATTTCGGATTGCTGAGTTTGACATTATTTTTGGCAAAGGTATTTCTACTCTAGGTTGCATCGTAGATTTAGCTGAAGAAACCGGAGTGATTGTCCGTAAAGGTGCTTGGTATAGCTACAACGGCGAAAATATATCTCAAGGTCGAGATAATGCGATCAAATACCTAGAAGAAAAACCAGAAATTGCCGAAATTGTCCAGCAACAGGTACGCCAAAAACTAGAAATGGGAGCCGTTGTTTCTGCTAACTCTGTAGCGGTAGTTAGTGAAGACGATCAAGTTGATGAAATCGACGAGCTTGACGGCGAGTAGATAAAATTATTGGCACAAAATAGCGCTCCTACTAGAGAGCGCTATTTTATGGTAGATATGCTTATTATCCCTGTATTTATCTGCACCGATTAGATTGTTTTAGTAACTAAAGCTGGAGCCTCGCAAGGCGCGATGGAGTATTTAACCAAATCTGCCAATTCTTGAAGTTGGCTGATTGCCTCTGCTCCTTCTAACTTCATCAATTCGCGGTCATCCCGCATTTCTGTCCAGGTGATTCCATAATCGGATACTAAAAACCGGATCAGATGGTTTTCATTTAAGCTAACCATGAATGAGGCACTACTCATTTGACCGCCACAGGTATAACAAGATGCTGGGTAGCCGCGACGCTCTAGTACAATGGCTAAAGCTTGTAAGTTCATTACCAGATCCTGCACAAATTGTCGGTGTTGCTGTGCTAGTCTTAAAAACACTATTTTCCTCCAAACACCACATCTTATTGTAAGCCCTTTTTTATATTTTCTTTAGATTTGCTGCCAAATTAGGTAAACAAATCTGCAAATACACTTTTAGGGCGTTGCTTTAACAACTCACTTACCTATTGACATTAACCGATCCCCGATGGATCGGGCGGCTCTCCTCTAACTAAAA
Source organism: Tatlockia sp. (assembly GCA_013698215.1). Lineage (GTDB taxonomy): Bacteria > Cyanobacteriota > Cyanobacteriia > Cyanobacteriales > Chroococcidiopsidaceae > Aliterella. The sequence goes on from JACCVJ010000453.1 coordinate 3,689, forward strand.
GCGCTACTATTTCTATGAAAATACAGTTGAAGTGCTTGCTATAAGAGCAAAGTAAGTATTTTCTCAGGGAAATTAAACTATTTATATTTAATACTTTAGATATACAGACGTTGCAGCCGATGATTTCTTAAAGGAGGCGTTGCCGAGACAGGCTTTTTAGCTATGGCAACGCGTATCGCAGCCGGATATTCAAGGTATTAAATGTGCGGCTAATTCGCAAAATCCTTCACCTTCGGCGGCGGTTGTAATGTAGGTAGGCTGGTGCTGCATCTGGTTTGCATAGTCTCGCACGTTAGCAACGCCTACAGAATGCTTGAAGTAGCTGGGATTGAATAAGCTTTCGTCGTTGGGACTATCACC
>JACCVJ010000490.1 GCA_013698215.1 Tatlockia sp.
GGCGCGAATTATCGGACGTAAAGAGACAGAAACGCTCAGTAGAGTCCTACACTAACAATTGTTATTCGGCATTTTACCGCAGTATTGGAGATACAAAGACTCTGAGAACTTGTGAGGTTTTTACCTATGTTGCCGAGCGTAATCCTGAAGCTACCAATGTATGGCTAGAGCGCCTTGGTAGGATTTCAGTAGCAGAAATATTAGAGATTTTCAATCGCATTCCAAGCAGTAGAATCTCACCCATTGCAATTGATTTTGCCCAAAAAATTCTTGAATATAATCAACGTCGGCTACTTAACTTAAAGGAATAACTATTTTGAAGACACCAAAAACACTATTTTTAGCTTGGCAAGATGCACAAAGCCGTTGCTGGTTTCCTATTGGTCGTGTAACGTTTGACGGAGAAAAATATGAGTTTGTGTATACGCAAGGAGTAATAGAAGCCGAAAAGTTTGGATTTGCTCCTTTATTATCATTTCCGTACTTGAAGGGAGTATATACTTCAACTCATTTATTTCCTGTGCTTGCTAATCGGTTGATGCCTCGTTCTCGCCCAGATTATGCAGACTTTTTACAGTGGTTGAATATTTCTCAGCATGAAGACGATCCTTTTGCTATTCTAGCCCGTAGTACAGGGCAACGAAAAACAGATACATTAACTGTATTTCCCTCTCTAGAGCCAGATGAAGATAACAAGTATCACATTCACTTTTTCTTACACGGGTTGCGACACTTACCAAAATGTTCTATTGAGCGAATTAACAGCTTTAAACCAGAGGAAAAGTTGTGGTTAGCGCACGAATTTCAAAACCCATACGACTCTCAAGCCTTAGTTTTAAACACTGATGACCACTACATAGTAGGGTATTGTCCGCGTTTCCTAAATAGTGAGGTATTTGAGCTTCTTCACCAAAATCCTAACTCTGTAGATGTGCGTGTAGAGCGTGTTAACCAATCTCCAGCACCATTACAGTTTCGCCTATTGTGTAACTTAACTGCCCAATGGGATAAAGCATTTCGCCCTTTTTCTAGTCAAGAGTATCAGCCTTATGATTCTTCTATTAAAGACGCACTAGCTTCATTAGGTAGAAGTCGTGATAGAAAGCAATAACAGAACTTTTGCCTGTTTCAAGACAGTTGAGACATCATCTCAACCCAAAAGACAGGCAGCAGGGAAAACAGCTTCTAGATAAATTGATAGAAAGAAGCGATCGCAATTCCCAGTAGTAGCAATAAATAAGTTCGTTTTGAGGGAATCATTTTTTTAGACACTTTATCTAGGTACAGCTACTCGATCTAGAATTGAACCAATTACCGCTTCCATCATCAACCCGTCTAATAATGCTTCGGGCTTCAAAATTAGCCGATGACGCAATAATGGCGGTGCAACTACTTTGATGTCGTCGGGGGTTACATAATCTCTCCCCGATAGCCAAGCACTTGCTTTACTTGACTGCAACCATGCTACCGCCGATCGCGGAGACGCACCCAAAGCTAAATCTGGATGCTGGCGCGAGGCTCTAACTAATTCCAATAAATAATCTATTATTTTTTCCGATACTTGAATTGCTTTTACTTGTTCCCGCGCTTGAATTATTTGCTCTACGGTTGCAACGCTTTTCATCTGGGCAATATCTAGCCGTCTTGTTTGAAACCCAGCTTGGCGATTGAGCAACATTTGTTTTTCACTATTTTGGTCTGGGTAATTTACTATTAGCTTGAATAAAAATCTATCTAACTGCGCCTCTGGTAGCGGATATGTACCTTCAAATTCCAAGGAGTTTTGCGTTGCAATTACCCAAAATAATTCTGGTAAAGGTAGAGTTTCGCCGTCTAATGTTACCTGTTGTTCTTCCATCGCCTCCAACAGTGCAGCTTGGGTTTTGGGCGGAGTACGGTTAATTTCATCAGCTAGGAGTATTTGGGTAAATACTGGGCCTTTTTTTAAGATAAAGGTGCGATTATTGAAGTCTAAAATATTTGTCCCGGTAATGTCGGCGGGTAATATATCGGGGGTCAGTTGCACTCGCTTAAATTCTGCCTGTACAAGGGTTGCTAGAACCTTGACAAGTAACGTTTTCCCCGTTCCGGGTACGCCCTCCAAAATCACATGACCGCCTGCTAGAAGCGCTATTAATAGTTGCTGCACTACGGCAGGTTGTCCGACAACTACTTGGTTAAGAGATTCACCAAGGCGATTTAAAACAGCGTAGTTTGCGTTCATAAAAAGGAAGATTTAAGATGAAGTGCGATCGCGGATTTTCTGCCATTTATCCAGCCAATCTAGCAATTGTTTATCGCTCAGGCGGCTTGGTTGCGACGAATGGCGGAGTAATTGTTGCAGTTGAGTGGAAGAATGCTTAGTTTGCTGCACCCAATTATCTACTAAAGCTTGATGTTCTAGGGGTATTTTGCCTAATCCGAGTGCTTTTTGGAGTTGCAATTGTTCTTCTTTTCCCACTACATTCAAAATAAACTCGCTGGATTCAGCTTTTTCTAATACTCCCGCTAATGCCTGAATATAAGCTAAGTTGTTGTCAATTACGGGCGTTTCTATGCTTACTGGCGCACCAAAGCGGCGATTTTGCGCCCAAATTAATACTAATAATAAAACTCCGGCTTGTAGCAACAGGGGTGATAATGGTGTTTTTGCCAAATATTCCAGCCAATTGCGATCGCCTGCGTTTTCTGTAATAGATTTATCTCTATAGCCGTGACTGTATTCATCTACAAATATTTGTGGATTTTTACTAACTAACTGCGCCAAATATTTAAAATTGCTGTTGTAATCTTGATAAGCATTCGCCGCTAAGTAAGGAGTTGTCGCAAAAATAGCTTGTCCCTTGCCAACTTTTTCACTCCAAACAACTGCACCAAAAATGTCTCCCAATTCCAATAAGGACTCTTTTTTTTGCGATCGCTTGCTAGTCTCAATTTTGATATCACCCACCGATGAACTTTGCAATGTGCTAAATTCTGCCTTGGTAATAGCTCCTTTTACTCCTAAAATAACTAACGTATTACCTTGCTTTACCCATTTTTCTTCGTCAGAATCTAGCTCTGACGGTGTTATCTGGCTATTAACTCGCAGCAGAGTTACAGGACTTTTTGCTTTTATTTCCTCAAAAGGTTTTTGCCAACGCTCAATTTTTACGCCTTGTTTTTGCATATAAGCATACCAAGCGCCGTAGCCATCGGGAGCGCGGTTATAAGTCGAGCCATTGTTAATATAGCTAGTATTGGGAGCAGCAATTAGGGTTAGTATTGCAATGGCTGCAATTACAATTCCACCCAACCACCATAAGCGATTTGTGCGTTTCATTGCTTAGAAATCTCCCCGTAAGCTTGTTTGCACTGCTCGAAGGTTTCTGGCAAAATTTCCTCATTACCAAAACACAATTGCTCGTGAGTTTTCAGTAACGTCTGATAAGCTAGAGACGGCGGGATTTCTGCCAATAGTTGCAAGTATTCACCATCAGTACGGCTAAATTGATGAGTAACTTTGCCGTGATCGTGCAACTGCTGTAAGGTGGCTTGATATAAACATCTGCAAGCTTCCGAGTAATTACCTTGAGCAAAATAAGCTTGACTTTTTTCTAGCCATTGATTTACTGCTAGTTGAGGATTATTTGCGTTATCTATCAGTATAGGTGCTGTGCGATCGCGCCCAAAGTAAGTATAGGGTGCTAATATGCGCCAAAGTTGCCATAATAGCCAAGTCGTAATTGCGATCGCCAGCAACCAAATTAGCGCCTTAATTAAATCTACTAGCCAAGGGGCATCAAGCGACCAATCGGGGGGCAAAATGTCTGGTAAAGGAGATTTGAAGCGCGAAAGCTGCAATTCTATCCATTCGCCTAGTTGTTGTTGCAATAGCGATAACTGCCAACCCCAGCTAGTTTTAGCAAATTGTTCAGTTGTAGGCATTGGTGGAGTGTAAGCCCATAGAAAACCGCAGCTTAATTGCCAACATTATATCTGCATAACGTTGATTTC
>JACCVJ010000494.1 GCA_013698215.1 Tatlockia sp.
AAAACTTAGAGAATTTTCTGCTGATGCTGACGGATAAATATATCTTTCCGGGCGCATATAAAGAAGCATTAAAGTACCAAGATCCGGTAACTTATCCCGATATGGGGATCTGGCATCCCTTGTCTACGCGGATGTTTGAGGATGTCAAAGAGTACCTTAACTGGTACAACAGTCGTAAAGATATTAGTGCCGACTTAAAAGACCCTTTAGCGCCTTGTGTGGGCTTGGTATTGCAGCGCACCCACTTAGTAACCGGGGATGATGCCCATTACGTGGCAATGGTGCAAGAGTTTGAAGCAATGGGAGCTAAAGTAATTCCCGTTTTTGCTGGCGGTTTGGACTTTTCTAAACCTGTAGAGGCTTATTTTTGGGATAGTAAAGGTCAAGAAGGAAATTGTTTAGTTGATGTAGTCATCTCGCTAACCGGATTTGCTTTAGTTGGCGGGCCAGCCAGACAAGATCATCCTAAAGCAATTGAAACTTTAAAGCGCTTGAATCGTCCTTATATGGTGGCATTGCCTTTAGTATTTCAAACGACTCAAGAATGGCAAGATAGCGACTTAGGACTGCACCCAATTCAAGTAGCGTTGCAAATTGCGATTCCTGAACTAGATGGAGCAATTGAGCCGATAATTTTATCTGGGCGCGATGCAAATACCGGAAAAGCGATCGCATTGCAAGATCGAATTGAAACGGTAGTTGGACGGGCGATGAAGTGGGCAAACCTGCGTCGTCAGCCAAAATTACAAAAAAGAGTAGCAATTACTGTCTTTAGTTTCCCTCCTGATAAGGGCAATGTAGGGACGGCGGCTTACTTAGATGTTTTTGGCTCCATTTACGAAGTCATGCAAGCCCTCAAGCGCAACGGTTATGACTTGCCAGAATTGCCAGAATCCGCCGCCGCGTTAATGCAAGAAGTTATCCACGATGCTCAAGCGCAGTACAATAGCCCTGAATTAAATATTGCTTACAAAATGTCCGTACCAGAGTACGAACAACTAACGCCCTACTCTCACCGTTTGGAGGAAAACTGGGGAGCGCCCCCCGGACATCTCAACACCGACGGACAAAATCTCCTAATTTACGGCAAACAATTCGGTAATGTATTTATTGGCGTACAGCCGACCTTTGGCTACGAAGGCGACCCGATGCGGCTGTTATTTTCCCGCTCGGCTAGTCCTCATCATGGTTTCGCCGCTTACTATACCTATTTAGAGCAAATCTGGAAAGCCGACGCAGTATTGCATTTTGGTACGCATGGTTCGTTAGAATTTATGCCAGGTAAGCAAATGGGAATGTCAGGGGACTGTTACCCAGATAATTTAATTGGTTCAATTCCCAACCTTTACTACTACGCCGCTAATAATCCGAGCGAAGCAACGATCGCCAAGCGCCGCAGTTACGCTGAAACTATCAGCTATTTAACCCCACCTGCTGAAAATGCTGGATTGTATAAAGGGTTAAAAGAACTCAGCGAACTAATCGCCTCTTACCAAACTCTCAAAGGCAGTGGTAGAGGGATTCCCATTGTCAACACCATTATGGACAAGTGCCGATTGGTGAACTTAGACAAAGATATCGCTTTACCCGAAACCGATGCTAAAGATATGTCTGCTGAGGAGCGAGATAATATTGTTGGGATGGTTTATAGACGGTTGATGGAGATAGAGTCGCGGCTATTACCTTGCGGTTTGCACGTCATTGGCAAGCCTCCAAGCGCCGAAGAAGCGATCGCAACTTTAGTCAATATTGCTAGTCTCGATCGCAACGAGCAAGAAACAAAGAGTTTACCGCGCATCATTGCTACTAGTATAGGGCGAGATATTAACGACATTTACCGCCTTAACGACCAAGGTATTTTAGAAGATGTCGAATTGCTGCAAAGTATTACTCTAGCCACCAGAAGCGCCGTTACTGCCCTTGTAAAAGCGCAAACTGATGCCGATGGAAGGGTTGCCAAAGTTGCCAAACTCAACTTTTTCAACATGGGTAAAAAAGCGCCTTGGACAGAAGCACTCCATCAAGCAGGCTATCCAAAAGTTGATTCTCAAGACCTAAAGCCATTATTTGAGTACCTAGAATTTTGTCTTGTACAAGTGTGTGCGGATAACGAACTAGGTGCATTACTCAAAGCTTTAGAAGGCGAATATGTATTACCTGGCCCTGGTGGCGATCCCATCCGCAACCCAGATGTATTACCTACAGGTAAAAATATTCACGCCCTTGATCCCCAATCTATCCCAACAACGGCGGCGATACTTTCTGCCAAAATCGTTGTAGATCGTTTGCTAGAGCGGCAAAAACTCGAAAATGGCGGACAATATCCAGAAACGATCGCCTGCGTCCTGTGGGGAACCGACAACATTAAAACTTACGGCGAATCTCTCGCTCAAGTAATGTGGATGGTAGGAGTTCGCCCCGTACCCGATGCGTTGGGTAGAGTTAATAAGCTAGAACTAATTTCTTTACAAGAATTAGGACGACCACGCATTGACGTAGTTATCAACTGTTCTGGCGTATTCCGCGACTTGTTTATCAACCAAATGAACTTGCTCGATCAAGCCGTGAAAATGGCAGCCGAAGCCGACGAACCGCTATCTATGAACTACGTTCGCAAACACGCCTTAATCCAAGCCGAGGAAATGGGTATTAATCTGCGTCAAGCTGCAACTCGCGTATTTTCTAATGCTTCAGGTTCCTATTCTTCCAACGTCAACTTAGCTGTCGAAAATAGCACCTGGGAAAGCGAAGCTGATTTGCAAGATATGTACCTCAGTCGTAAATCCTACGCTTTTAGCGCCGACGATCCGGGAATGATGGATAAGTCACAACAGATTTTTGAAACTGCTTTAAAAACTGTAGATGTTACTTTCCAAAATCTCGATTCCTCCGAAATTAGCTTGACCGATGTCAGCCATTATTTCGACTCCGATCCTACAAAGCTAGTAGCTAGTTTACGCGCTGACGGTAAAACTCCATCGTCCTTTATCGCCGATACTACTACCGCCAACGCCCAAGTCCGTAGCTTGTCTGAAACCGTGCGTTTAGATGCCCGTACTAAGCTGCTCAACCCCAAGTGGTACGAGGGAATGTTAAATCACGGCTACGAGGGTGTTAGGGAGCTTTCCAAGCGTCTAGTAAATACGATGGGTTGGAGTGCAACGGCGGGTGCTGTAGATAATTGGATTTACGAAGATACCAATACAACGTTTATTCAAGATGAAGCCATGCGATCGCGCTTAATGAACCTCAATCCTCATTCTTTCCGCAAAGTAGTATCAACTTTGTTAGAAGTAAATGGGCGCGGTTACTGGGAAACTAGCGAAAGTAACTTGCAGATGTTGCGCGAGTTGTATCAAGAAGTAGAAGACAGAATCGAAGGCGTAGAATAGACTATTAAACTGGCGTGGAGGCGAGTTGCCTCCACGTCAAAATCTTTCTACTGTGGAACAATTAACAAGGGCGATCGCGCTATATCGACCGACTCCACTGCAATAATTGACGCTAAAGGCGATCGCGCGTTAATTTCTGTTTTTCGTAATTTTG
>JACCVJ010000252.1 GCA_013698215.1 Tatlockia sp.
CTTTTTTGTGGAGATGAAATTAATATTACTTTGCAGCCTCAACAGTTAAGCAGCGATAAGTTTGAAATTATTTATCAGGTGTTCGACGAAAAAAAACAATTGATGGCTAAGTCAATTACTCGGCATATTTGTATTAATCCAAGTCTTAGAACTAAGCAAGACTTATCTACAGAAATGTCGCTTTGGTTACAGTTTTGCAGAGAGTGAACTTATACAAAAAATATTTATTTTAATTTTAGCCTAAAATATTTGATTGCTAATCTTTAGATATTCTTCAACTATTGCATTTATTTGTTTATAGTTGACTTTACCTTGAGAATTGCGGGGTATCTGTTCCACTGCAATCCACTGTTTAGGTTGTTTGTACTTGCTTAATTTGTTGATGATCGCTATTTGTAACCTAGTAGTAGAAACGCTTTGCTCTTTTTTGATGTAAATTGCGGTCACTACTTGTCCCCAAAGGCGATCGCTTGCACCAACTACACAAACATCTTTAACTAGGTTAGTAGCTCGAATAGCGGCTTCTACTTCTATCGGGTAAACATTTTCTCCACCAGTGATTATCTTATTACTATTACGTCCTACTAAGCTTAGATGACCTTTTGAATCGAAAAATCCCAAATCGTCTAATCCAAAATCTTCTCTATTCTCAAATAAGTTTGGATAATACCCAAGGGCTAGAGATTGAGAATTAATAGTAATATTTCCTACTTCGTTTTGTTTTAATTTTTCTCCTACATCATTACAAATTGAAACTTTACTATGAGGTAGAACTTGTCCGCAGTTACTTTCTCCCTTTAAAAAGTCTTCTGGCTTTAGAATTGCTATCCCCGAAGCGGTTTCTGTCATCCCGTAAGTAAGAGCTAAATTAATCTGATATTGTCTAGCCCTTGCTAGTAATTCTTGCCAAGCTGGTGCGCCACCCAATAATACAGCTTTAAATTTTGACAACCATTTGGCGGTATCTGGCTTTTCTAACAATCGCTGTAATTGAGTTGGCACTAATGATATAAAAAAATCGTTGACTGGAGCTTTAAACAGATTAGTTTCTAACTGCTTAAATGGCTGAATTATTAGCTTGCCATTAGTAGTAAAAGAACGCATAAATTGCATAATTCCGCTTACATGATATAGCGGCAACGTGCAAAATGAATTTATTTCTTGCAGTTGAAAATATTGCTGAAAACCTGCAACGGATGCTGTCAAAGTCTCCCAGGTATGAATAGCAAAGCGAATGTTTCCTGAGGAACCACCCGTCGGAATCATTACCCAGTTAGGATTTAAAAATGGCTGAGAGGTAGGATAATAATTTTTAATTTCTAAACCCCAATCTCCACAACCTAAAATTAAGTCTGGTTGAACTATTTTAAATACTTGCTGCCATTCTTGTTGTACCCAGTAGGGATTGCTTAAAAAAACTGGACAACTAGCCGCCGAAGCTGCAATAAAACCCGCTAAAAACTTTACAGGTTCCTGTTCGGCAATCAATACTTTTGGTGCTATTCCCTGCTGTGTCCATTGAGACAATTCTAAGTAGAATTCCTCGGTTAGTTGAATTAATTGCTGGAAATCTCCACCTAGCAGCCAGTTGTTAGCACTTTGTTGCAGATCGTCTAAGCGTTGTGGCATATAAAAAATCTTTGAGACGCTGGGCGCAAATTGTATATCTACGCTAAAGAGCTTGCAATCACTATATGATAGTAACCCCCTCTACATCGGTTCCCTAGGCTTCCTACTCCCTACAAAGCCAGTAGAACTGATAATTCTGCTACTCTAGCCCTAGCTAAATTTGTTTTTGACTTAGAATTACTTAGTTTGCGATCGCTCTTGGTCAATTTCAGCTTGAACCCGTGCTAATTCCTCTGGGGTAAGCTCCTCTAATCTCTTTTTAAAATAGGCTTCTTCGTAGGCTTCCCGTTGCTGAGTGTAAGTCATTTTGTTGCCTGCGGCTCTAGTAATATAAGTTGCTACCCAGCCAATCAAGCCAGCTACCAACAATAATTGACTCCAGATACCCGCTTCTAGATTGTCTAAACCAGCTACCTGCAACACGATATAAACTAGCCCACCCGCCACAAAAATACCAATGCCAATGCCCAATACATCAATTTTTCGCATGGTTTATCCCTGAACTTGTCGTCGTTGGGGGCGAAAATTTGCAAAAGGTGACAGCAGTATTAACCCCGGAAAAAAGAAAAATACTAAAAAGTACATAAAACCGCGCTCAAAGGAAGTAGCCGTATACCAACGCAGCCTTAAATAAAACAAAGTTCCGATCGGTAGTACAAATAAGTAAGAGCCAGCCAGTATCAAGTAAAGTAAGGGTACAATCATGGGTTTTCTGTTCCAAGTGCCAAAGGCGATTTCACCTGCTATATTATTACGTTCTTTGCACTTTGACGCATTGACTACCCATAAAATCCAGCAATTTCAGCCTAAAATCAAAAATTCCTATTTTTTTCTATTTACAAATGAATTGATTATGTATATAGTTAGAAGTCGCGCTCAAATTAAAACTGGGGGCATGGCGGAATGGTAGACGCTGCGGACTTAGAAAACTGAGCCTTGACTGGAGAAATCTGTCAAGTGACCGCTCTCAAACTCAGGGAAACCTAAATCTGATCGCAGACAAGGCAATCCTGAGCCAAGCCGAAAACCTAGGTTTTCCGAAGGTGCAGAGACTCGACGGGAGCTACCCTAACGCAACGGTGCGAGGGTAAAGGGAGAGTCCAATTCTCAAAACCTAAAGAGTTTATCTTTAGGCAGTAGCGAAAGCTGCAAGAGGATGAAAATCCGTTGATGTAAAAGTCGTGAGAGTTCAAGTCTCTCTGCCCCCATAACAGAACCATAAAAACCTCGCGGGATGCTAAAGACTCAGTCTTTTTAGGAATGAGAACAAAGCGTTTCGCGGGGTAATTTATTACCTATCTATAATTTAGTGATCCCGCAGGGCTTGCACAAAGGGAATATCTGAAGTATGCTCGGGCGCACTAAGACCGAAAAGCGTTTTGGTCTTAGTGCGCCGTTGCTAGGAAACAATAAGTACAGCCAGTAAGTATTAAGTTGCTCAGTTACTAAATTGACTGAGAAGAGGTCAATGCTACAATAAGCTCAAAATTAAAAATGATAACTTAATACTAAGCCACGTCTTGGTATCAAATCCTTTGCTTGTAGGCCTTAATCTGCAATAAGCAATCAAATTATTTTTTGGGGTTAAATTAAAACTATGTTGAGGCAAAAGCCCGTATATTTACTAAAATTGAGTTTTGATAACATAATAAATAATAAAGTTATCCGTAGAATCTCGGTGGTATATAACAGTAGATAGAACTAGCTTTATCAATAATAAATCGCATTAAGTCAATGACCTAAAACTATTTTATAAATAAAAATTATCATAATTACCCAAGTGGGTTAAATATAAAATAATTTTTTAGACTATTTTATACTTATTAAGTGCTGTTATGACAGACAATCAAAATTATCAAGCAAATGTCAAAATAATTAGACCAACGGAAGATATTGAGCAAGCTCAAGATAAAATATATTCTTTTTTAATGGATATTATTAGAAGCTGGTCGCCTGAAGCCGTTTTGCAAGAATTTAAGAGTTTATTTATTCAGCATTTAGGTTCTACCAGTTCGGGGGCTGTTGAAGGTTTATATGAAATTGTGGTTTCTGGGGAAGAAGAAGTATTTTATGCAACGCTCAAACGCTGCTGCTACATATTAATAAATAACTGGAAAACGACTAAACAAATCAAATACATACATAATTTAGTGGAGTTATTCAAAAACCCAAGTCTTGAGAAAACTTCGCTTTCACCAATTAGTAATTGTTTAAGAATTTGGTTAAAAAAGTTTGTAGGTAGTCAAGATTACCAAGAGATTAAACTATTTGCAGATAAAATTGTTAGCCAACAAACTCAGCAAACGCGAAAAACACGCCACTGGAGCGAACGTTATAGTTCTCATATATTTGTAGCTCAATCTGTCAATCCTAAAACATTTTTAGAACACCGGGAAGCTGCTAAGGAAAGAGCAAAACATTTAAGGTATCGCTTTAAATTTGATTTGACAATGTACCTTGCTCGTTCAGAAAATGATAGCCAAAGTAACGTATCAAGGAACCCAACGAATGTAAGTGATGAAGTTTTAAGGCTAATCAAAACCATCGTAGCCAAACGCGAACCAGCTACTTATAAGAAATTTGCGAAAATTTTTACAGAGCAGGCTAAAGGACTAAAGTATAGAAATTATAAGCAAAATCTGCATAAATACTTAAGTATCTTTATTGATCACGAAGAACTATTAGATACGTTAGATTTAAAAACATTATCACTTTATGAAAAGCATAATGAGGAAGCCTTAACGGACTCGTTAATAATTATTACCTGTAATCGATTAATTGAGAGTTTAACTACAGAAAATCATCGTCAGCCATCGCCATTATTTTTGCTGCTAATTTCTCAAAGTAATACTTTGACTTTAGTAACGGTATTACTTAAGATTGTGCTTATTTGCAAACCTGCTTACTCTCATTTAGAAACTTGCATTGCCGATTTAATTCGTTACTACGAAGACTTTAAAGAAGAAGAATGCGATTCGATGATTAACTTTTTAGAAATGTACAATATTATGTTGGTTATTTATGGAGATGGTACAACTTTATTGTAATTATTAAGTTTTTAATTTATGCAAGTTGGTAAATACTTTAGCCTTGAAGATTTTTGCACTTGTACTAATACTTATCAGAAATACACTAAAGAAATTAATTGCTATCCGACAAACTTAAAACCGACTATTTCAGCACTACAAGCTTTGAGTCAATTTATTTTAGAGCCGATAATTGACTGCTTTGGAAAAGATAAGTTTCAGCTTACTTATGGCTTTTGTTCTTCAGACTTACGGAAATATTTAGACAAAAAAGATCCTTTTACAGGAACTAAAAACGGTCGAATAGATCCCCATAGAGATCAGCATATGGCTTACGAAGTCAAAAAAAACGGTAAATATTACTGCGAAAGACTAGGCGCTGCTTGTGATTTTTTGATTATAGATGAAAAGAGCGATCGCATTGTTGAATGGATATTGCGATCGCGTTTACCCTTTGATTCTATCTATTTCTACGGCGCAGATAGACCAATTCATATTAGTTACGGGCTTCAGCATAAACGAGATATTTGGACGTTTACCGCTAAAGGGACACCAACTAAAAAAGGGATAGAAAGTTGGACTGAATTAGCTAAGTATTAAAAAACTTTTTGCTATTAGCTCTTTTTTTGTTTAACGCCGAACGTAGTAATTTTAATTTATAAGGATCGGCATCTTTGCGCCACCGCAATTGATAATTCTCGATAGTAGCGCAATGTTCTATTAAACATTTTTGCCAACCTTGCAAGCGCTTAATTTCCTGCCAATTATCTAATAAACCCCAATCTTGTTCTCGGTCGCTTAGTTTAGCAAATTTGGCGTATTGCGGATAGTCAGAAGTAACCAAGGTATCTTTTTGGTGCAACACCGGGGGATTAGAGTCGTCATCGTAATCTGTATAAATTACTTGCAAATCCCGTAAATCTATCTGCATACTAGCGACCAAAGTAGGATGAGGTTCGAGATCGAAATTTGGGTAAAAATAGTATGAAATTTTTGGTACTTTGGTATGAAATTTAATGACATTAGCCGAGTCCAAACGTCCAATAGTGCGACTAGCACAACCTTCGTAGAGTCGTAGTAAAGGATTAAGAGATTCTATACTAGAAACATGAACTATTAAAGAATTGGGCAGTTTTTGACCAACTTCGGACTTTTGGCAACATTGGTCAATAATAGCCAAATTGCCAACGCCAAACAGCATCTCATCTGCGCTGAGGAGTAATTGCTTATAACTACCAAATAAAGCTTTAATATCTTCTTGAACTTGGGGTTTTAAGTCTGCTAATTTTGGACGGTGGCTAAACTTGCTTAAAGCAAAGTACACTAACAAATCTTCTCGGCGTTTTTGAGCTATTTCTTCCCATTCTTGAGAATCTGTGACTTGAAGAATTACTTGAAAGGCACGTCTAAAACTAGCAAATTCCGTCAGTAGTTCCAATTGTTGCCCAATTTCGCCTTTTATAGGCAATCGTCCGCGATCGCTTATAAACTTCATTAAGGGAGTAAGTAACCCTTGGTAATCTTCAAACCGCTTACTAGGGACGCGAATTTTAGGAGTAGTAGCGCGAGAACGATAGCGAGAAGCGCGAAAACTTTGCCCAAAACTTGGATCTCGAAAGACAAAATAAATCCCCAAAGCTACCGGAATCGCCTCTAGTTCTAATACCTGTTCGATGTAAGTTTTTAGTTCTTCTTGTTCGTAGTATTTTTGAAAAGTATTGCGCCGCGTAACTACACCATCACCGTAAGCTATTTGTCCTCTAGTGCGATCGCTTATCAATACTTGGGCGGACACAATCAATACTAAACGCGTGAGTTCCCAAGCTTTAATCAAAGCTTCCCGACGTTCTCCAGTATCTTCAATAACATTAATTACATACCCCAAATTAACTACATCGGCGGCGACGGGGGGAGTATCAGGGGAATAATAAGGATCCCATCCTGTACTGCTGTAACCCAGCTTATGAATGCAACGAATATCGCCACCGTAGCCGCAACCATAATCAAAAAAAGTAGTTTCTGAACTAAATAAATCTGCCTCCACAGCAAGGCGTACCGGGCGGGATAATTCATTGCGAGCGATCGCTGCTTTGTGGCGCTCAATGCGGGGAGAATCGTGAAGGGCGCGTTCTGGATGCACGATTAAGCTATGTCCTTGCAGTTCAACTCCTTGCAACTCCAAACGTTGCTCCCATAGCACCCGCGTTCCAATTGCTGTAGTATTACGGAGCAATCCTAAAGATTGTTCAAGGCGAGTTAAAGCTGCAAACTCTGAGTAAAGCGGATAATCGGGCGTGACAAAAGTTTCTTTACGGTGCAGTATGGGCGGATTATCTGAGGTACGGTAGTCTCGGTAGCTAGTTGCTAAAGTTTGTAAATCAACAACGATGCTTGATTGTAAAGCGGGATGAGGATCTGTATCAAAATCAGGATAAAACAAATAAGAAATTTTGAACTTATCTGTACTGAATTTGACAATATTTATATTCTGCTGCGCTCTGGCAAACTTGGCACTTTCCTCATAGCTTTGCAACAAAGGGTCGAGACTTGGTAAAGCCGAAACATGGACGTAAAGAGCGCACGGTAAACGCTTGCCAACTTCGCTATGTTGGCAGAGTTCAGAAATAACGCCAAGTTGATTAAGACTGTACATGACAAACTTAAACAGTAAATTTCAACGAGTAAAAATTAGTTGTACTTAAAGCAATATATAGCGATCGCCTACTCAAACTATGCAGCGAACCTTTGTAGTTTAAATTTACGTCCACGTTACTTACGGCAACTTTGCGGGAATTTGTAGCAAAAGTTAGCAAATCTTTGTATTTGTATACTAAATATTTTTTCTACTAAACACTATAAATAAACCTGTCAATGGGAAAGGTTGTAAATCTCTCTAGAGTTAGATAACAGGCGTTTAATTGAGCAAATAAGAATGTGACCTTGGCTAGAGGTATCTCTTGCTACTGAATTGTTACTGTTAGCGATTGTTGATTAATTATCAGCTAATTTAAGTAAATAGCGTAAAAAAGCTATTTTTTAGAAGCGATCGCATTTACACAAATGTTTACCGTGTTTAAAAAATAGGTTTCGGGCATAATTCGTCTTAAAAGCTACAAGGAGGAATGGGTGAATAAGTTAACTGCTTTTTTCAAAAAAATAAGGTTACGTCAAGTTCTAACAGTCTTGTTAGCAGGCGTGTTGCTAACAATTAGCACCGCTTGTAATTCCGCAAATGTTCAAGGTGCAAGCCCAAATAACCCGCCTGTACCTGGAAACGGTATTCTCTATCCCGGTGCGGAGACACCAGCAGGAAGAGCGCAGAAAGAAACGGAGCTACCAATCAAAACTAGCAAAGACTTTACAGAGCCTAAATTAGGTGGACTAAATCAACGTAATGCAGATTTAGGCGAACGAGTAGAAAATCGTGTAGAAGCGGCTACTGATGCTTTTAAAGAAGCTGCGGGTTTTGTCAAAGATAAAGCTGATGAAGCTGGAAGAAGACCAGAACTTCAGAGCAACCCGGCTTTGCATAAATAGTTACAAAGTATTTGTTACCCCAATCATTTAAATTTAATTAATAATATTGGGGTAATAGATAAAAGTTTAATTCACTCAAAAAATAACGGAGTATGGCGATGAATAAGATAATTAATTGGGTTAAAAAAGTTAGATTGAGTAAAATAATTTTGACCTTTTTAACAGGAGCGTTGCTAGTATTTAATACTGCTTGTAATAGCGCCCAAGCTACAATACCAAATAGTAGACCGAATGTCCCCTCTGGTGTGCAACTAGATAAAGGAATAAAATCTGATGAAAATCCCAGACCAGAAGTTCCTAATGAAGCTACAACTAACCGCTTTCAAAAAGGAACAATGAATGACTTTAGCGATTTAGATCCTAGAGCCGAAAAAGCTGAATCAGCTATAAAAGATAAAGCCGCAGCTTTGAAAGAAAATGCCGAGCGCAACGTTATCGATCAAACGGGAAGTCTTGCAGATAATACTAAGCGTATCCTTGATAAGAAAGGCGAAAACGCCGAAGATTTTGGTAAAAATCTGAGAGATAATGCTGAAGGTGCTAAAGATAAAATTCAAGGCACAGCAGAGGATTTAGTTAGAGGAACAAAGCGCGGTTCGGAAAATGTAAAAGACAACACTTTTGATGTAACTAAAGGTGTCAACCGAGCAGCAGAAAATGCCAAAGAAACCATCAAGGAAAATACTCCTGATGTTAGAAATTTAGCTAGAGATGCAAAAAGAAACATCGATAATACTGCCGATAATGCGAGGTTATCCGGCAAAAACTTAGTTAATGACACGCAAAACAATGTAGAAAAAACTGGTAATTTTTTGCAGAACAAATTAAATCAAGCTTCTAGAAGTACAAAACAGAATTTGGATAAAGCTGGAAATGCTGTTGATTAATGCAATAAAAAGTCAGCTTACAATATGATTTTAAAGGTGTAGTTATTAACTTGCCCTTTAAAATCATCCCGGAAAGGGGGAACATTTAAAACTTGTTTCGGCGAGTAAATCCCCCTAACCCACGTCAAAAAGCGGGAAGCAGCACAAAGTTTGTAAGAGATAGCTACACTGCTTTTTGACTCCCCTTGAAAAAAGAGGGGAAATATTTAAAGTCAGGTAATGTCCTGGCTTTTATTGTTTGCAAATAACTACAAACTGCTGTTTTTTTGTGCATACCAGCATTGCAGAGCTATTCTATGAACTTCTCGCCAAGAAATTCCCTCGCGTCTAGCTAATTCGGCACAATCTTCATACTCTGGCTGAACGTTAGCAACGACCCCTTTTTTTGACCAGGCAACCTTAACGCTAACTAGACCATAATCTGTCTCGACTTGCTGAATTTCTCGCTCTAAAATTGTGCGTTGCTGCTTAGAGTGCCGAATCCCTAAAGTTGTAGTTTCTTTAAAAATAGCCGCTTCGCAATCTGCTACTTTTTCCGATGGGCAAATAACTGTTAGCAAAGTTCCTAAACGAGACTTTTTCATGCCAATAGCTTGCGTAAATACATCGGCTGCACCCACCTTAAATAGTGCCTCAAACACGTAACCTATCGCTTGAGGGCTTAGATCGTCTATTTGGGTTTCTAGTACCGTGACGGCTTCAACAATAGGGTGATTAATTTTTGCCGTTGTTTCTCCTACCCACAAACGCAAAATATTAGGAATAGGTAAATCCTTAGAACCTGCCCCTAATCCTACTTTTTGCAACGTCATAGGGGGAGGTGCGCCAAAATTTGTAGCTAAAGTAGTAGCGATCGCTGCCCCCGTAGGCGTGACCAATTCCATCTCAATCCCGTTACTATAAACAGGACACTGACGCAGTTCCCACAGCTTCAAAACGGCAGGTACGGGTACGGGTAAATGCCCGTGAGCGGCGCGGACTGTACCGCCGCCAGTAGGCAATGCCGAACAATATAGTTTTTCAATCCCCAACCAATCTAAACCCAAGCAAGTTCCCACAATATCCACAAGGGCATCTACCGCCCCTACTTCATGAAAGTGAACTAGATGGGGAGCAATGCCATGTACCGCCCCTTCAGCCTCTGCTAAACGGCGAAATACAGCCAAGCTCCAAGCTTCGGCTTGAGGGGGCAATTTAGCTGCAATAATTTGCCCTTCTATTTCTGGTAAATGTCGCTCATGGTGGTGGTGATTAGTTAAATCTACATGAATTTTAGTTGCCCTTTGTCCTTGACGATGGACGCTCTGAACCCGCAACTGGTACTCTTGGGCAATACCCAGCCCAGTGAGCTTTGCACTTAAGTAGTCTATAGGAACCCCTAAGTCTGCGATCGCACCCAAGCACATATCGCCAGCAATACCCGTTGGACAATCTAAATAAGCTAGTTTCATATAGCAAGGGGCATTTTTAACAATCAACACATTTTATTATGGCGACAATCTTAAAAATTCATCCTGATAATCCTCAAACCCGCAGCATTGAACAAATTATTAAGCAACTGCGATCGGGCGCAGTCATGCTTTATCCTAGTGATACTGTCTACGCCATCGGTTGCGATCTTAACGTTAAATCCGCCGTCGAACGAGTCCGGCAAATTAAGCAACTATCAAACGATAAACCGCTAACTTTTTTGTGTCCCTCTCTTTCTCAAGTTGCCACCTATGCCGTAGTTAGCAATAATGCTTACCGGATTATGAAACATTTAATTCCTGGCCCTTATACCTTTTTACTACCTGCTACAAAATTAGTCCCGCGCCTAGTCCTCAACCCCAAACGCAAAACTACCGGAATTCGCGTCCCAGATAATAAAGTGTGTTTGGCTTTGTTACAAGCATTGGAAAATCCGATTGTTTCTACTTCTGCTCATTTAACATCCGCCGAAGATGAAGCAACCATACCCCAAGCTTCTCGCTTTGAACTATTTGATCGTTTAGAAAAGCTCGTAGATATAATTGTCGATGATGATTCTGAAGAAATAGGCGATCGCGTTTCCACTATTATCGATCTTACCGGAGCTACCCCAGAAATCACTCGTCGGGGCTTAGGATGGGAGCAAGCCGTAACTTGGGCAAGTTAATCTGCTCCTCAAACTACGTCTGCTTTTGCAACTTCTCATACTGATGATATTTATTAGCTGCCATCCCTATACCTAAAAAAGCCCAGAACACCATCCCAGATAGTGCCAGCATCACATTACCAAATAGCATTTGAAATAAAA
>JACCVJ010000557.1 GCA_013698215.1 Tatlockia sp.
GAGACTTCGCAAAGCACGAGCAAAGACTTACCCAAAATAGTACGATCTTTTCAGCCTGTTCTCAAGAATGGCTAAGATAAGGAAATACTGGCTTTTTGCGTATTACCAATGACTTCAACTGTTGTAAAACCACCCCGCTTAAATTCTCCTACCCTACATCGGCTACCTAACGGTTTGACAATTGTAGCCGAGCAAATGCCAGTAGAAGCCGTTAACCTCAGTTTGTGGGTTAATGTGGGTTCTGCTAATGAACCTGATGATATCAATGGTATGGCTCACTTTCTCGAACACATGGTTTTTAAAGGAACTAAACGTATTGTGAGCGGGGAATTTGAACGCCGAATTGAGGAGCGAGGAGCGGTTACTAATGCAGCAACTAGCCAAGATTACACCCATTACTACATCACCACCGCCCCAAAAGATTTTGCCAGCCTAGCACCTCTGCAAATTGATGTAGTGCTTAATTCTTTAATTCCTGACGATGCTTTTAGTCGAGAAAAGTTAGTTGTCTTAGAAGAAATCCGCCGCTCGGATGATAATCCTCGTCGGCGCACTTTTGCCCAAGCAATGCAAACCGCTTTTGATCGTTTACCTTATCGTCGCCCAGTACTAGGAGAATTTGACGTAATTTCTCAACTTCAGCCGCAACAAATGCGCGATTTTCATACCTCTTGGTATCAACCTAACTCAATTACCGCCGTCGCTGTGGGTAATTTACCTGTAGATGAATTAATTAAAATTGTCGCCGATGGTTTTACCGAAGCTACTAATCCCTTACCACTTGTTAACCATCCACCCTTAGCAAATACCCTTAAAGAAGAACCTGCTTTTACAGAAATTGTCCGCCACGAGTTAAAAGATGATAGTCTACAACAAGCTAGGCTAGTAATGGTTTGGCGCGTTCCAGGATTGAGCAACCTTCAAGAAACTTACGCTTTAGATGTCTTAGCAGCAATTTTAGGTTCGGGGCGTACTTCAAGGCTAGTGCGGGATTTGCGGGAAGAAAAAGGACTTGTTTCGAGCATTTCTGTAAGCAACATAACCCAACGCTTGCAAGGTACTTTCTATATTTCTGCAACGCTTCCAGTAGAAAATATAGCCCAAGTAGAAGCAGAAGTCGCCCAGCATATAAATACTATTCAAACTCAGCCTGTGGAAGAATGGGAAATTGCCCGGATTCGTACTCAAGTAGCAAACAGATTTATTTTTGCTAACGAAACTCCGAGCGATCGCGCTGGTTTATATGGTTATTATCAATCTATGGTAGGAAACGTAGAGCCAGCTTTTGATTACCCTTCTAGGATTCAAGCCCTGGATGCGGGGGTAATGCAAACCGCCGCCCAAAAGTATCTCTCAGCAAATGCTTACGGTGCGGTTATTCTCAAGCCTTAATTAAGTATGTGGACGCAAATAGCCGCGCATATCTCCCAGACTCAACCAAAGTTTAAAATTGCCAGTCATCGCCCGGTAAGCGGTGGCTGCATCAATCAAGGTTACGCTGTTAGCGATGGAGAGCGCACTTATTTTGTAAAATTAAACGAAGCTTCTAAAGGCGAAATGTTTGTCGCTGAAGCATTGGGGTTGCAGCAAATGGCGCAAACAAATACTATCCGCGTTCCAAAACCAATTTGTTGGGGCGTAGCTGAAAATTCGGCTTACATTGTCTTAGAGTGGCTAAAACTAGGTACTGGAACTACTAATTCTTGGCAAGAAATGGGACGCAATTTAGCCGCAATGCACCGCGCTACAAGCGCTAATGGGTTTGGGTGGGAACAAAATAACACTATTGGTTCTACACCGCAGATTAATAATTGGACTAAAGACTGGGTAGAATTTTATGCTTCTCGCCGTTTAGGTTATCAATTTCAATTAGCTAAACGTAAGGGGGGAAATTTTCCTCAGCAAGAACAATTGTTAGCATCTCTCCCTCAATTGCTATCGCACCAAGTGCAACCATCTTTAGTACACGGGGACTTGTGGGGAGGTAACGCCGCTTGTACAGATAGAGGAGAACCAGTAATTTTTGACCCTGCAACCTATTATGGCGATCGCGAAGTCGATATTGCCATGACAGAACTATTTGGCGGGTTTCCGGCGGTTTTTTATCGCTCTTACAATGAGGCTTTCCCTTTACAACCGGGTTACGAGCAACGCAAAACTTTGTATAACCTTTACCACATTCTCAATCACTTCAATTTATTTGGTGGTGGTTACGCATCCCAGGCGAATCGCATGATTTCTCAAATTCTTAGCATTCTATAGAAGTCGTTGCACTGCAACGTCTCTACATTACCAAATTTGCCTGTGAAAACTGACACTCTTTTTTACCAATTGTTTCAA
>JACCVJ010000554.1 GCA_013698215.1 Tatlockia sp.
TAGCGCCATCATATCTTTTAAATGTGGCTTTCCCCGCGAAGCACCCATTAGCCCCCTAGCAACAATTAAACCGCAATAACCCTGAGTCTTTTTACACCGTTCGTCCCATTTTTTCCGCGCGGCGATGTGAACTGGATCTCGATCTAAAAACTCGCCAAATAAGAACATTTCGCCCTTTTCAGTTTTTAACACTCCTAAATCGTAACTTTCTTCTTCAAAAGGGTCAGCCCCAGGATTAAACCCAATTCCTGTGATTCCTCCCGCTTCTTGAATAGAAGTAATGATTGTCATTGCTTTGGGGCGGGAAGTTTGAATTAAAATTACTGGTAGTCCGTCTCCCGCTTGGGTGGGGTTTGTGACTTCTTGATGATAAATTGCGCCTTTGCGGAGAAAATCGACCATTTCCCACGACACTACACCCAAGCTTAAAAACGAGTCTTCGGGGATCAAGTCATCTCGTAAAGACTGAACTATTGACATTTCCTCGCTATCATCACCATCAAAAGTCATTTCTTCTAATTCGGCGGTGAGTTGTGGCATAGTGGCAACAGTGACAGCAATAGGTTTTGGTTTAGCTTGGGCATCGCTGGGAGGAATAGAAATCTTATATTTGTGCTTGAGAAGGCTTAGGTCTACCGATAGGCGATCGCGTTCGTCTTTAATAAAGCGATTGAGACTATCTAAAGCCACATACATCGCCAGCGCTTCTTCTTCGTACAACACCGAGCGCAAGCCTTCTAAGGGGTGAATATTACCGAAAGAGGGCTGAAGTTCGTCTAAAGGCAAATCGGCTAAATCGATAATTTCGTCATCATCATCCTCTTCGTCCTCTTCATCGCTGTCAAAGGTCAAAAACAAGCAGTCTTGCTGTAAAAAAGCTTCTTCTAAGTTTCCGGGCGATTCCTCTTCTAACAATACCTTTGCCCGAAATTGCTTTAAAGACTCCTCTGAGCGATAGAGCAAAACCCCGTACTCCATCCCCAACATCCCCATTACTGAAGCGTAGAAAGTGCCAATATCCCATTGATTTAATTCAATAGAGATAATTTGATGCTCCTCTAATAGTTCCCAGGGGGCGCTATGCCAAATCTCAAAGGCTTTTTGGTTGAGAGCTTGGGCGTACTGTGGCGGCAATTTGGGAGTTTGAGCTTCAATAGAGTCTTCAAAGCTGCGGTATAGTTCGTCAATTAAGGGCAATTCGGGGACGTAATCAATGGCAATGTCTAGTTCTTGGAGAGCGCCACGCAAGAAAAATTGAATTTCGCGGCTTCTAACTACAATTTTTTGGGGACGAGCGGGTTTACCAGGGCTATTGGGATGCTCTATGGCTCTTAATAGCGTCCGCACAATTGCCTCCGGGCCTGTGTCTTGGGCTACTACATCCATCGCCCGGACAACGCCTTGGGAACCGTCTACCCAAAGGATACACTCACCATTGGGTTCGCAATTAGGCTCCAATACTGAGGAGGGGGGCGAAAATGGGCGGCGATCGCCCTCCCAAACACTCGAAATCTGGTCTAATTGTTGTAAGCGACGACGGGTAGCACTATTCAAAGACATTGTCATAAACGGAGCCAATCACCAGAGACGAGAGGAAAAGTATTAGGGGGGAGTTTTTAGCAGCAAGTTTTTTAATAAAAGTGTCGCTTCTAACTAAGAGCTACGCCTACTTGTTAGGGTTTTTAACAATTCGCGCTGTTGCTAGCTAAGTAATCTATTCTAAGACAGATAGCTTGAATAATTTTAATTACAGGCTTGTTTACCAGGGTTAAAACTAATACAGCAACAAGCTAGGCTTGTAACTAAAGCTCTCAATATTGATAGTAGCTAAGATTGTGAACAGTTAAAAGCGGTATAACTCGCTAAAATAGAATAAAAAGCTGCGATCGCGGTAACTATTAAGTTTAAGGCAGGTTCCTAACTATGACAAATTCTACAGTTCAGTCTGGGCAACGCGGAATTCAACTAAGTCAAGCTGCTTTGCAACACTTGCAAGCTTTGCAACAGCAACAAGGCAATGCTTTGTATTTGCGTGTAGGAGTGCGTCAAGGCGGTTGTTCGGGAATGTCTTACATGATGGATTTTGAAGCTGAGAGTAATATCAGTGAAAAAGATCAAGTGTTTGATTACGATGGGTTTAAAATTGTCAGCGATCCCAAAAGTTTGTTGTATCTTTATGGTTTAATGCTTGATTACAGCAATGCTTTAATTGGGGGCGGGTTTCAATTTACTAATCCCAATGCCGCCCAAACTTGCGGCTGTGGTAAGTCTTTTGGTGTCTAGAACCTTCAAAGCAGAAGTTAGTTTTATTTGCTTCTGCCTTGCCCTTATCCCCTTGTTGATTAGAAACGATGACCGAAACCGTTGGCTCTTTATTTGAAGAAAGTTTAGAACGTTACAAAGCTGGGGAAGAAGTAGCCACCCTAATTCCAGCTTTTAAAGAAGTTTGCGATCGCGCTCCTAAAAGTAGCGCCGCTTGGGCTTGTTTGGCATGGCTGTATATGTTGGATAGTAAGCCCAATCCCGCCTTCAAAGCCGCCCAAAAAGCTGTAAAGTTAAATCCTCAAGACGCGCAATCAAGAGTTAATTTAGCCTTAGCTATGTTAGAAAATAATACTAAGGGCGTGCGCGAACACATCGATTTAGCGATGCAGCTAATTATGATTGATGATGAAGTCCGCGCCGAAATTAAACAAAGCATTGCTGATGGGTTTGCTCGAAAGCCTGGTTGGAAAAGCTTGGAAAGAGTTAATCAATGGCTGTTTGAGGTGTAAGCTAATTTATGACTAACCAAAGTAAGCCAGAAAATATTTTTGTCAA
>JACCVJ010000558.1 GCA_013698215.1 Tatlockia sp.
CAACAGTACGCTTTTATATCGGCTGTTATTACTAATAGCGACGATTCAAGGCTGCCTAAAGGCTTGCTTATACACTTTTTGGTCTATGGCTACGAGGCGCGGTTTTTCACAATGCTGGCTGCTGAAGTTGAAACCGCCGCAATATTTGGTGGGAGCAAAGCGCAGATAATTAGGATGGTTTTTGATAGGTCAGTGGCGACGGTTCATGGCACAAATATTAAGCCGCCAACTATTCTAAGTAGAGATGCGACAAAAGAGGAGCTAATACTTTTTGAAGCAGCCCGATTAATAAGTGAAAAGTACCCCGCTTATCTGCCTGATGCGACGGCGCTTTATCCAACGATGGCTGATCCTAAGACTGGGGAAATACTAAGCGGACTGACTCGACATAGATTGATGCCGATCTTGCCTATCAGTGAGCCACAGAAGCTTTTAGCGTAAGTAGAGGAATAATTAGCGATCGCAATTCCCTATGCGATTGCTAACTGTTTGAATATGCTCTAATTTTGTATACTTGCGAGACTACTTAGGAAAATAGAAAAGAGGTTGAAATGTCAGCAGAATTGACCGAACCAGATTTTACAATCCCGATTTGTAAAATACCTACAGAGAGAGTAGACAAACCTTTTGCTCAAATTATAAAGGCTATTCAAACTTCAACAATTCATGGAACAAGAAAACTACATGAGGTCGAAAAATTCGTTGTAAAGAACTATATAAACGCATCAGATACAGCACTGCATTGGGCGGCGAAACTCCGGTGGGATACAAATCACAAAATTCCAGGGGGACAAGTTCACGCCCGTGCCGCGAAACCAATGGGGGTCATCCTCGCTTGTGAAATAGAGTTGTGTATTCAGTGCCATGCCGGAATAGGCGACAAAAAGGCTGGCTACCTTGATGCTTCTCTTTGGTTCAGGGATATTTACAGGGAATCTTTGCAAGTCGGGGTTACTGATTTATTGGTATTAACAAAATATCAAGGTGGCAAGAAAGCTGGAGTTTTTCACTTGCGGCGTTTGATTGCTGTACTAGAAAACGATAAAAATCCCTTTGATGCAGAAGTTATGCCATGTCTACACCATTTAATTGAGTGTTCGCTCGCTCTAGAAAAAAAATCAGACCTCTTTAGGAAAAAGTATTGGCTCCCTTACATCCGCTCGCTTAAGGCTTGGGCTACTCAAATGGATCTTAATCCACGAGGATACTATCAGGCACAATTCGGTCGCATTGTGCAGAGAGAAGGACGTTCATTTTTTCAAGTTTGCAGGACTATAAATAGAGGAAAAGGTCTGCGAGTTATGTGTGAAAAAGAGCTAGTCGTTGAAACCGTTGCTCCATAATATGGAAGTAGTACAGATATCCTAGTTGTCTGGCATGAAAAAGAGGTAGTGGCTGAAACCCTTGCTCCATAAAGAGAATTTGGCTTGAAGCGTTTTGTCATGGTTTAGCAGTGGGCGTAATAGAATTAATTGGAAGTAATACGAGTAGTTCGAGGACTTTAAAAATCATGGCGGTTGAATATTATTCCAATATCATTCCGATTCGATTTACAAATTCTCAACTTGCTCAAGTGGATGAGGTAGCAGCGATGTTTAAAATTAAGCGCTCTACATTAATTCGAGAGCAACTATTGAGTGCTTTGTCTCAATCAAAGGAAAAAACCGCCAGCTAACTTTTATACGGTTGGCACTGACGGTTTTTCACTTTCTGATTTAACTCAAACCTTTAAAAATGCCAAAACCCTGCTGATAACAGGGCAACGAGGCGAGGATTTGAGCTACTAACAAACACCCACTGATAGGCAGTGAATATCTATATAGTATGAAGTTTTCTAATGCCAATTTTACACCCTGTCAGGGTATAGATAAAAGCCTTATCGATGAAACTGCCTCGTCGCAAGGCTTACAAGATTTTTTAAACAATAACACGATCGCCCTCCATTCAGGTTTGGAGGTAACACCTTGAATTTAACTACTCTCCATACCAGTAACGGCATAGAAGCATCGGCGACAAATCCTTGTCCCTTATGCGATGGCGACGATTGGTGCTTTCATTTAAGTTCTGATGCAGTCATCTGTGGCAAGACGGATTACGCCCCCAGTGGTTGGGTAAGGACAGGCGAAGCCAAAGACGGACGGAGTATCTTTGCCAGAGAGGGTAGAAGCCGTCAGCGCGGTGGCTTGCCTAGTCCAGAGGAAATCTTACCCCTAACACTCGATCCCA
>JACCVJ010000615.1 GCA_013698215.1 Tatlockia sp.
AAAATTGGCGCAGCGCTCTACTAATCAAGGCTTCCAAAATACATATGAACTTACTAAAAACAATTTACCGGGCGGCTTTAACCATTACATTGCTTTTTGCGACGAGCAATTTGTTCACCGTTTTTGCAATCACCGCACAGCAACCGGTTGACGGAGAAAAGATTCGACAAACAAGTAATGATAATGAACCTCGAAGGCAACAGGAAGATGTAGAACTTACATTGGGCAAACCAATCGAGCGAAATCTAGCCGGAAACGAAGCGCATTCCTACAAAATTGTTCTTGCTGCCAATCAATATCTGCACATCGTTGTCGAGCAGCGCGGCATTGATGTCGTCGTCGCGCTGTTTGCGCCGGACGGCAAAAAAATCGCGGAAGTTGACAGCCCGAACGGAACGCAGGGCGAAGAACCGATTTCAATTGTGGCGGAAGCGGCGGGAAGTTATAGGCTGGAAGTTCGCTCACCGGACGCGAAGGTAGAAGCCGGGCGCTATAATGTCAAAATTGAGGAGTTGCGCGCTTCAGATAACCGGGATAAACCGCGTATTTCTGCTCTAATACTTTCCAATGAAGCTGCGCTAATAGCTTCACAAGATGCTGCAGAATCCAGAACAAAGGCAATTGAGAAATATGAAGAAGCACTTTTGCTTTTTCGAGCAATCAACGATTCTGAGAATGAAGCAGCTACCTTAAATAACATTGGCGATAATTACAGACTAATCCACAAAACGCAGAAAGCCCTTGAATATTTTAGGCAAGGACTTCAGATTTTCCAAAGTGATCGCAATCAACTTAATGAAGGCAGAACCCTTCGTATTATAGGGATGACTTATTTTGAATTAGGTGAATATCAAACAGCACTTGGATATTTTGAAAAAGCTTTGCCGATTTTTAAGCTATTAGGCGATTCAAATCGAGAATTATCTATGTATGTTAATATCGAGATTATATATGAAGAAATTGGTGAGTTTGACAAAGCCTTGGATTATAACAATAAAGCCTTGGCTATTTATCAACGCAACAATAATCAAAGGGGGATAGGTGATACATTAATAAGTTTCGGCACCATATACTGGCGACTAAACGAGTATCAGAAATCTATTGACTACTTTAACAAAGCACTTTCAATTCATAAATCTTTGAGCGATTCGGGAAGCGAAGCAATTTCTTTAGTTGATTTGGGATTTGTATATGCTGAATTTGATCCACAAAAATCAATAAATTACTTTGATAAAGCACTTCTTTTATTTCAAGCTAATCAAGACAACAATGGAATTAGTCAAACTTATCTTGGCTACGGTCGCGCTTATTACAAATTAGGCGATCAAGAAAAAGCACTAGAAAATTTAAATAAGGCATTATTACTCGCAACTTCCGGAAGCATATACGGAGACGCTTTATCAAGATATAATATCGCGCGAGTGGAATTAAAAAGCGGCAACCTTGAAAATGCGCTAACTCAAATTGAAACGGCAATCAATATTATCGAATCTTCCCGTGCAAAAGTAGGCAACAATGATTTTCGCGCCTCCTACTTCGCCACAAAGCAGTATTATTATGAACTTTACATTGATATTCTGACGCGGCTCCATAAACAACAACCGACAAAAGGCTATGACGCGAAAGCACTGCAAGCGAGCGAACGAGCGCGGGCGCGTTCGCTGCTTGAAACTTTAGCGGAAGCAAACGCGGACATCCGGCAAGGTGTTGATACGATTTTGCTTGAGCGCGAACGCTCGATACAACAATTGCTTGCCGGAAAATCCGAACGCCTGACGCGGATTTCAAACGATGAGCAATTAAAGGCGCAGAAACCAGCCGCAGAGAAAGAAGTTAACGATTTGCTGGCGCAGTATCAAGAAGTCGAAGCGCAGATTCGCGTTAAAAGCCCGCGCTATGCCGCGTTGACGCAGCCCGTTCCGTCAAATCTCGCAGAGATACAGCGACTGCTCGATAAAGACATCGTGCTGATTGAATACGCGCTTGGCGAAGAACACAGCTATTTGTGGCTGGTTACTCCGCAGTCGCTCAAGAGTTACGAATTGCCGAAGCGCAGTCAAATTGAAGAAACCGCAAATCGCGTTATTGCAGGTATTACCGGACAAAACAACGTGCCTCCGGCTAACAATATCGAATATCAGAAGCA
>JACCVJ010000626.1 GCA_013698215.1 Tatlockia sp.
CAACCTTAAATAAATCAGGGCGCACATTTAGCTACGCCCCGATCCCAATTGTTAGCTAATTTTTAGCAATTCCACATCAAAAATTAGCGTCGCATTTGGGGGAATTGTGCCACCTGCGCCGCGTGCGCCATAGCCTAATTCTGGGGGAATAGTAAGCTGACGGCGATCGCCTACTTTCATGGTGCTAAGTCCTTCATCCCAGCCTTTAATAACTTGTCCTACACCTAACTTAAAAGAAAAAGGCTGACCGCGATCGCGAGAACTATCAAATTTTGTGCCATCTTCTAGAGTTCCGGTGTAATGAACTACAACAGTTTGACCAGTTTTAGGAGTCGCGCCTGTACCTTCATTTAGGACAACGTACTTCAATCCAGAAGCGGTTGTTACAACTTTGTTATCGTCATCAGACATAGTATTACTGGGAGTTGGTTTTTCAGTTACTTGAGCGATTTGGGGTTGGTTTTGGGTAAGTCTATCTGCAATAGCGTTTGGCTGATTTGTAAATTGACTCACAACCAAAACGACAACACAGACTACTATGACACCAAAACTGACGATAATTTCTCTCAAAATTCTTCCTCCTTAAAATTAAGGAATAGTAGAAAGTGTTACAAACACAACAAATTTTAGTTCACTTGCCTAGAAAAATGCAAATTAACGCCAAAGTTTATTTTCCAAATCCCGCACTTGACGCTCTAGGCGATCGATCCTTCCCCGCAATTCATCGGTTTCTGATTGACGAGGTACGCCCAAGTCTTGCATCACGTTCTTAATTTGCTTTTGTATTTGGGTTTCCCAGTTTCCCTGTTCCGACTTCAATTGCTGCATCATATCATCGACAAAAACCTTAGCTTGCTCAGGGTTTAGCTTGCCATCTTTAACTAAGTCGTCGCTTGCGTCGCGTAATTTTTCCGCAACTAACGATGTTGTTCCCACACCAAGCATTACGAGTTGCTGAAGCCAGTTATTATTTTCCATGAATGTACCTTTTTTATTATTCCTTGCAATTAAACTAGCCCTTGGCGCTGCGCTCTGCACAATCGCGCCTTGCTACAATTCTATCAACCGGAAAGTTTTAAAAATGAGCATTACTCCCCAAAATATTGCTAGAAATACCCACTTGCACCAATTAATTTAAAAACTAAACTTTTTGCCATGAATACCGCACCATCAATGCTAATTGCTCAAATCACCGACACGCATTTATTTGCAGAAGTTGAGCCAAGTGTCTTTGGCGTAACAACTTACAAATCATTGCTTGCTGTGGTCGAAAAATTAAGGACATTGCAGCCGCGACCAGATATTTTGTTATTAACGGGGGATCTTTCTCAAGACGAAAGCAGCCAATCTTACGATCGCCTAACTAGCTTGATCGCACCGCTAAATATTCCTGCTTACTGGCTTCCAGGCAATCACGACAATTTACAAGTTATGGAGCAAGTATTACAATCTCCAATTAATGCAACTAAGTCTTTTCATGCTGGCGGCTGGAATTTTATACTTTTAAGCTCTTTAATTCCAGGTTGCGTACATGGAGAGATTTCTAAGCAAAGTTTGGAGTGGTTAGAACTTCAACTAGAGCAAAATCCTAATTTTCCTACCTTAGTTGCATTGCATCATCCACCTTGCTTTATTAATTCTGACTGGATGGATAACATTAATTTACGCAACTATGAGGAGTTTTGGGCGATTGTCGATCGCTACCCACAGATAAAACTGGTTATATTTGGTCATATTCATCAAGAGTTTGACACTCAGCGCGGTAAAGTGCGTTATTTAGGTTCCCCTTCTACCTGCGTTCAGTTTCAACCCCAAAGCAAAGAGTTTGCTATTGATCAGCAAGCTCAACCAGGATTTAGATTGATAAATCTCTTTACTGATGGGACTTACAATACAGAAATCGTCCGGGCGTAGAGCGTTAAATAATTGTGGTCATTGAGTTACTCAAAGTTGAAGTTGCGGCGGAATATCAGGAAAAATACCTGCAATTAGATCGGGAAATTTGGACAAAAGTAATCGCGCAGTTTCCTGGGTTTATAGATAAAGAAGTTTGGCGAAATCCTCACGCACCTACAGAAGTTATTTTAATTATTCGTTGGCGCACTCGTCAGGAGTGGAAAGCAATCTCGGTAGAGCTATTAGAAGAAGTTGAACGCCAGTTTGATTTAAAAATGGGCAATATTCGCCATAAAATCGTTGAATCAATTGAGTATCAGGTGGCAATCGCTAGCGAATTTCCAACTAAATAACTTTAGCCGAATCTTAAAGAATGACGGTTTATTATTAACTAGCTTGGCGATCGCTTGACAAAGGTTTTAGACTTGCTAATTGCATCCATTAGCGACAAATTATTGGTCACTGATGGTTGTTCCACGAACACCGCTAAATCAAACCAAAAAGTTGTCCCGATACCAACCTCGCTGACTAAATGAACCGCGCTCTGATGTTTGTCAACAATATTGCGGACAATCGATAAACCTAAGCCTGTACCTTCTAAAGTATGAACGCGGTTTTCTACCCGGAAAAAGCGATCGAAGATGGCTTGCTGATCTTCTGTGTCAATTCCAATTCCTGTATCGGAAACTTCGATGCGGATTTGATGAGCAGAAGTATGTAAATGCTCGTTTATAGCTGTTGTTGGCAATAAATAAGCGCGAATTGCTACCATTCCCCCTTGCTGAGTAAATTTAA
>JACCVJ010000630.1 GCA_013698215.1 Tatlockia sp.
AATCGGAACGTTGGGATTTGAACCCAAGACCTCCACTACCCCAAAGTGGCGCGCTACCAAGCTGCGCTACGCCCCGTGTCAGAAAAACAATCTTAACATAAATAGAAATTAAAAACAAATCTAATAAAAAACTTGCCCAGTGATGTTGACCAAATTGGGATAAACATGATCAAGGCGCGATCTACAAACCAATGCTAGAGAC
The DNA here is from genome assembly GCA_013698215.1 of Tatlockia sp. Taxonomy (GTDB): domain Bacteria; phylum Cyanobacteriota; class Cyanobacteriia; order Cyanobacteriales; family Chroococcidiopsidaceae; genus Aliterella. The sequence continues at coordinate 203 of JACCVJ010000630.1, forward strand.
GTTGCATTGCAACGTCTCTACTAAAATTCTATACTTGCAGAGTTTGCAACCCTTGCAATAAACCCCCTACGTCGGATTCATCCCAACAACCTTCGGCGCAACGTCCAGTTAAAAGAATAAAGCGCAAACTGTAGCTATGAGCATAACCAGAGACTTCTAGCCAAATTAAATTACTCTCAGCTTCACAAGTAATTTTTTCTTCATCCATGAGTTCGTTACTTAGCTGGCTCATGGTTTCGGCTAATTGCACTGACAAGCGGCAAAAATCGTGCAACTCTGATTCTGTAAGTTCAATTGCCCAATCATCTGTACCGACTAACCCTTTAAACTCGACAGTTTCTTGAGGATTCCACCCAATCCGCCAACCATTTCCAGTTTTAATTACGCGCTCCATTAACTATTTTTTACTGTGCCAGAGTAAATTAAACCTCGTTGCATATCTAAAGTTAAAATTGTGCCATCTCGAATTACTTGAGTTGCTTGTTTTACGCCCACAATTACCGGAACACCAAGACGCAAACCAATAATTGCCGCGTGACTTGTCATACTCTCATCTTCAGTGACAATCGCCGCCGCTTTGCGAATCGCCTCAATAAAATCTGCACTGGTGCGCGGTACTACTAATATTTCGCCATGATTGAAATTACCTACATCCATCGCAGTATGAGCTACTCTAGCACGACCGTTTACCAGACCTAAACCAAGTCCAACACCTTGACCAAGTACAGCAGTTACTATTTCTACCTTAATTAAATCTGTTGAACCTGCCACTCCTTGCAGCGCCCCCGCACTCATAACGACCAAATCGCCCTCAAATAGCAATTGTTTTTCTTGAGCTACATTAATCGCCGCTTGAAAAGTTTGCCCCGCCGAAGGTAAATCTAATACTAATAAAGGTTTCACTCCCCAAACTAGCTGTAATTGTCTGGCTACATCTACATGAGGGGTTACAGCCAAAATTGGGTTGCGGGGACGAAACTTAGAAACATTACGAGCCGTAGAACCCGTTTTAGTTAAAGTCATGATTGCAGCAGCGTCTAGTTGTTCGGCAATTTGCCCTACCGCTTGACTAATAGCATTGGGAATCGATTGGCGAGTGTCTTTAAGGTTGGCATTAATAGCAGCTAAGGCGGGTTCAAGCTCAATTCTCACGGCAATCCGTGCCATTGTGGCTACAGCTTCTACAGGATGTTTGCCTACCGCCGTTTCGTTTGAGAGCATGACGGCATCTGTTCCATCTAAAATCGCATTGGCTACATCCGACACTTCGGCGCGAGTTGGACGGGGGCTACTAACCATGCTATCGAGCATCTGAGTTGCAGTAATAATCGGAATACCTAGCCGATTTGCCGTAGCAATCAGCCGCTTTTGCAGGATGGGTACATCTTCAGCAGGTAATTCTACTCCTAAGTCACCTCTTGCCACCATTACCCCATCACTGAGGGCTAAAATTGCCTCCATTTGCTCAATTGCTTCATGCTTTTCAATTTTGACAATTACGGGGACTTGCTTCCCGGCGTTAGAAATTAGTTCTTTGATTTCTAGTACGTCTTGGGGATTGCGGACAAAAGATAAAGCTATCCAATCTACACCTTGATCTAAACCAAAAATTAAATCCTCCCGGTCTTTGTCAGTTAGCGCCTTAATTGATAAATAAACTCCTGGAAAGTTGACCCCTTTGTTGTTCGATAAGGTTCCGCCTACTACAACACGACAGTGCAAGTTTTTGTTCGGGCGATCTATTTCTTCTACGCGCATCTCTACGCGCCCATCGTCAAGCAAAATTGCCGCGCCACAAGGTACTTCATCGGCTAAAAGGTCGTAGGTTACACAGCTAATACTTTGACTGCCAACTATATAATTGCTGGTTAAGGTAAATAGGTCGCCTTTATTTAGTTCTATAGAACCCTTTTCAAACTTACCTAAACGAATTTTTGGCCCTTGCAAGTCTTGCAGAATGCCTACAGGCTGATTTAATTCAAAGGCAATTTGCCGAATTAAACGCACGCTCCGTTGATGATCGGCATGAGTACCGTGAGAAAAGTTAAGCCTAAGAGTAGTTGCACCTGCCTCTATGATTGCCTTTAGCACTTCTGGGCTACTGGTGGCAGGCCCGATTGTAGCGACAATTTTTGTCCGACGTTGAGAATCTCTTGGTTGCATGGAGCCTAATTTTGTAAAAAGGGACAAGGGCAGATAAAAGGACTAAGGCAAATTTTATTTAACTTCGGTTTTTCTTTACTGCCGTCAAAGCTTGCTTGCAGCCTTACTGTAATGTGTTTTGTGCCATTTTGCTCCGCAATTATATCGTCATTAGGTTACGTCTATAGACATAACAAGGATGACTTGTGCGAAACAAAACTTTATGATCTTAATTAGGTCTACTATTTAGTAGGTGAAAATTAATTATTTAAGGAGTCAACGATGCTAATGTCGGAGGCAAAGAAGCCACTGACAACTGTTCCTAGGGAGTTTCTCAGCCCTCCAGGCGATCGCAACCCTACTTTAGCAATGTTTGTAGCGGCAATTAGCGCGATCGCACTATCCAATTTTGGTTACTGGCTTTGGGAATGGCCCCACTGGTGTTGTTTTATAACTAATACGATTTCTCTACATATTTGCGGCACGGTAATTCATGATGCGTGTCATAAATCTGCCCACCGTAACCCGTTGGTTAATTCTATTTTGGGTCATGGTAGTGCCTTGCTACTCGCTTTTGCTTTCCCGGTATTTACGCGGGTACATTTGCAGCATCACGCCAATGTCAACGATCCAGAAAACGATCCCGATCATTTTGTCTCTACCGCCGGGCCTTTGTGGCTAATTCCCGTCCGGTTTTTGTACCATGAGATATTTTTCTTTAAACGTCAACTTTGGCAAAAACAAGAATTATGGGAATGGTTTTTTAGTCGCGCCCTAGTGGCATTTATTTTCTACATCTCGATTCAATACCACTTTTTGGGCTACATTCTCAATTTTTGGTTTATTCCTACCGCTATAGTAGGGTTGGCTTTGGGGTTCTTTTTTGATTATTTGCCTCATCGTCCCCATCAAGAACGCGATCGCTGGAAAAATGCTAGAGTTTACCCCGGTAAAGTTCTCAATATTTTAATCATGGGGCAGAATTACCACTTAATTCATCATCTCTGGCCCTCTATTCCTTGGTACAACTATCAAAATGCTTATTATGCCACTAAACCGCTTTTAGATGCTAAAGGTTGCTATCAAACTTCTGGATTGCTGCAACAAAGAGACTTTTGGAGCTTTATTTACGATCTTTTTATTGGTATTCACCCCCACAAAAAAGCCGTAACCCTAAAGCAAAAAGAGGTGTTACCACAATAAGTGATTACCCGATTGGAGAGAATAGTTGAGGAGACAAACTCCAATCAGGACGTAAGTTTTGTGCCTCACGCAGGTAAGTATGGCAAACTTTATTGTGATTAGCGGGAATATTGATCAAAATCAGCAAGCGGATGCAGCGCTGCAAACTACCAACAACGTGCATCTGCTGAACATCTAACATGGCTACATTGTCCCAGTAAGGACGGTGACGGGCGATCGCGGCGGGAAAAATTGCATCCAAATCGCGGGTAACAGAGAAAGTTACACTCACAATCTCGGTTGGATCTAATTGATTTCGTGTTTCTGTCTCATCTAATAGTTCCGCTACCGCCTCTGTAATTGCCTCAACTGTATTTTCTGTGGCAGTTGTTGCCCCACGAATTGCCCGAAGTCGCCACTCCACGCCCAGTCCTCCTAGATAACTGTTATGTTTTTTGTTGTAATATTAACCTTTTTTGGGTAGATGAATACTGATTATTTTTAACTGCACGGCAGTATTAATTAAGGTCGGTACATCCATAGTGGTAAACCACTGGTGGCTAGTTCAAACTCTAGCCAATCATTGCCCATCGATAAACCAGATAATCCTAAGTTACCGATTAAGGTTGCGTTACTCGCTTGATTATTTAGCAAACGACTTAAAAATGGTTTGCGCTCTTCCAAGGTGTAGCACTTCGTTTTTTCAGGGTCAAGCCCTACTAATTCGGCAGCCCAACGTCTAGCGTCTTCCTCTGTACCTAATCTATCGACAACACCTAACTCTACAGCTTGTTGTCCGGTAAAAATTCGCCCGTCGGCAAAAGTTTTGACTTTTTCAACGCTTAAATTGCGTCCTTCGGCTACAGTTTCCACAAATTGTAGGTAACTTGTGTCAATTAATTCTTGTAAGATCTGCTGTTCTGGCTCGGTTAATGGGCGGTCAAAGGCTAAAATATCTTTATAAGGGCCAGACTTAATTACCTTAAACGATACTCCAATTTTTTCTAACAACCTTTCTATATTATTGCCGCGCAGAATTACGCCGATGCTTCCGGTAATTGTGCCGGGGTTTGCCATAATATAGTCTGCGCCCACGCCGATATAAACGCCCCCAGAAGCGGAAATATTGCCGAAACTAGCAACAATTTTGACCTTTTCTCGGAGCTTTTTCAAGGCGCTATAAATTTCTTGGGAATCTCCCACCGTCCCGCCAGGGCTATCAATGCGGAGTAACAAAGCTGGAAAGCGCCTTTCTTCAACAGTTTTGAGGGCTTTTAATACTTGAACGCGGGTGTTAGATGCGATCGCCCCTGTAATTTCAATCCGGGCAATTTGTTTTTGAAAACGAGGCTTAAAGGGCCAAATCATGAGCAGTCAAACCAGAAATTAAAATGGATTTTGGGATTAAGCGTTGTTATTGCTGTCAGTTAATAAACGCTGTCCTTATCTAGTTTGCCTCATTTAGGGCGGCTATTGCTTGGCAAGGGGGTTTTATCGCTGCCAAATTTTAATTGTGCGATCTTTGCTACTGCTAATTAAATTATTGCTACTGGAATCCGTCGTTAAGGCTAAAACCCAGTCGGAATGTCCAGATAGTTTATACAGCAATTTACCGCTTTTTATATCCCATAATTTAATAGTAGGTTCAATACCAGAACTTGCTAACTGCTGTCCGTCGTTGCTAAAAACCACAGTAACAATGCGATCGCTATGTCCTGTTAAAGTCTGCAATAGTTTTCCGGTGTTGGGGTTCCAAAGCTTGATAGTTTTATCCCAACTACCACTAGCAAGTTGTTGTCCATCGGGGCTATAAGCAACTGTTCTGACTGCATCCGTATGTTTGTTAATAGTCCGAATTAGTTTACCTGTTGACAAATTCCACAGCTTAATAGTTTTATCTTTGCTACCAGTGGCAAAAGTTTGTTTGTCAGGACTAAGGGCAATAGAGAAAATTCTACTACTATGGGCCGACTCAATGGTTTTAGCTGCGCCCGTGCGTAAATTCCAAATATTGATACTACCGTCTTCACTGGCGCTAATTAGGGTTTTGCCATCAGGAGCGATCGCCACCGACCAAACAGGGCTAGAATGACCGGAAAATGTGCTAATTAGCTTTCCTTCAGGTAAGTTCCATAGCTTGATTTTTGTGTCTCCACTACCACTAGCTAAAATCCGTCCATCCGCACTCATTGCCAAAGATCGAATAGT
>JACCVJ010000632.1 GCA_013698215.1 Tatlockia sp.
GAACCTGCTTTTACAATTCTTGATGTGCGCGATCGCATGGTCTACAATGATGGGCATATCATGGGCGCTATGTCAATGCCTAAAGATAAATTGGTAGAAATTGCCAAAAATACTATTGCTCCTAGCCGCGATATTTACATTCATGGCGAAACCGATGAAGAAACTTCCCTTGTCGCCCAGCAACTCCGCAGTGCTGGATTTGAGCATATATCTGAGCTAAAAGGTGGTTTACCAGCATGGAAAGCCATCGGCGGGCCTACTGAAGGCATTATCGAGTCGAGAACTCCGGCGGGTGCAGATGACTACAATGTAGTATCTAGATTGCAAAATCACGCTGAAACTCAAAAGAAAGACGTGTAGATAACTTTTTTCCTAAAAATTAATAGTCCGAAATCCGCCTTTAATTAAAATAACAGGCCTTAAAACACCCACCTTTAGACTAACTTTAGAGGTGGGCTATTTATTTGAATAAGTGTAAGACAGGACACATTATGACAATAAATATAGATAAGTAGATTGTTACTCATTAATGACCCAAAATTCTGAGAAGTATTCCCAAAAGTTTGTAAACATTAAAGTTTTTTGTTACATTATGAGAAAGAAAATTTATAAATATAATAGTTATGGCTCAGTTTTTAGGAATTATCCCCACACCGCCACCATTTAAAGCTAAATCGCTAGTTTTTGAATTGAAATCAAGGTTAGATTGGGGCAAACCAGCATTGACAATTATTGACGCGCGCGATCGCACAGAATTTAATTTTCGGCATATACTAGGTGCTATTCCTATGCCCCTACCAGAACTTGTAACCCGCGCTCAATCATCTTTAGAAAACAGCCGCGATATTTATATTTACGGCGAAACCGATGAAGAAACCGCTCAAGCTGCGTCACTATTGCGGAATGCAGGGTTTCAAAATGTATCGGAATTAAGAGGCGGAGTTGCGGCTTGGCGAGCGTTAGATTACCCTGTATCAAGTTCGCAAGCAGCCTAACACCAGGATAATTTTTTTTTCACTTATCTTATTCAGTCTCGCCGCCAAAAAGTAAAATAATATTAGGTCTAAAACCCTAAATTTTTACGCTCGATTACTGGCTAGGTAAGGTTTCAGTAGGTGCGGGGGTTGGTGTTGCGTCGGGGGCGATTGGCTCAATTATTGGCTCCGGTAATTTATCTTCTACACTCAAATTAAGTTGATAATCCATCGGTGCAGAGGCATTTGAGACTACAACTATTTCGTAGTAGCCATCTTCAGGTAAAGTTTGCGACCAAGTGCGAGTTGCAGAGTCTTCTAACAATGAAGTTTTACCTGTAGGAGAATAGATAGAAACCAAAACTTGAGCCTCTGCTTGCAAGTCGAGTTTCATCAATTGCTCTTGCACTAACTGGGCTACAAAAACTTTCCCTTCACCAGGGTTGAGGCTACCGCTTAGTTGGGTGCTAGTAGTATCGGGAGCAAAGGCAATTTTTTCGTAAGCTGTACCCGCAATAATATTACTAGCTTTATCTTGGGCGATCGCACTCCAAATTTGCCCGACGGGTTGAGTAACAAAATTTTTGCCTTTTTGGTCGGGAAATAAGTTAAAAAAGGCAGCATCGGTAAGATCGTACAACGAGCGGCTACCGACAAATACTTGATTAATTGCGTTTACCGTGCGATCGCGATCAGCTTTAGTATAGTTTCCCAAATTTTGCCGCGAAGTAACGCTAATTGTTTCGAGTTTGTCGAGCAATTCAGCCGCAATTTTATACCATTGACTTCGCATCTCTGCATAGGCTGGATCGTTAGTAAGTTTGCGCCCTTGCCAATCGGGATATTTTGCCCAAAATAGCCGATCCATGACGCTAAAGTAATAGTTTTCATTAATGCCTAGATTTTGTCGTCTAGCAATTAAAGCATCGGCGATCGCTCTTTCGGCGGCGGGTAACTGGGGTGTGGGTACGGGTGTAATTGATGGGCTAACACTTGCTATAGGTGGGGATGGTTCGACAATTGGCACAACATTAGTAGACTTCATTAGGCTACCTACTCCCCAAAAAGTCACACTTGCTAACCCAAATAAAAACAAAAATCCGAGTATGGTTTTGCCGATGGGGAATCCGGGGGGGCTAAGATAACTATCAGGGGTTGCTTGGACGTGATTAATTACTGAAGCCCCGGTATAAGCTGGCGCAATGGCTAAAGTATTTTCGGGACTAGAAATATTTAAGGCACTCCAAACTTCGCGCGCATTTTGGTAGCGATCGCTCATTTTTGGCTGCAACATTTTATTTAGTACCGTAGCTAAGGTATTGCTAACATTTACCTCTTGTTGCCACTGCCAAGATAAGGTGCGCGGATCGATTAATGCTTGGGGTTCTTTTCCGGTTAGTAATACTAAAATCGTTACCGCTAAGGCATACAAATCGCTGTGGGGGTAAACTGTACCCGTCCGCATTTGCTCGTTGGGGGCATACCCTACCTTTCCAAGTAAAGTGGCTGGAGGGGCAGCTTTTCCTGCTTCAGACTGGGCTAATTGGGATACAGTGGCGGCAATTTGCTTGACTCCACCAAAATCTATTAATACCGGGCGCGAGTCAGAATCTCGCAGTATTAAGTTATCGGGGGAGATATCGCGGTGAATTACCCCCAAAGAATGGATATATTCTAAAACTGGCAAAATATCTAGCAATAATTGCGTTACGTCAGCTTCTGTCAATCGCGGTGGTTGAAGGGAGTGCAGCAAAGAAAATAAGTTTTTTCCCGCTACATAATCTTGGACTAAAAATAAATAATCTTTGCTTTCGACATTGACGCGGAATAATTCGCGGAAACGGGGAATTTGGGGATGTTGCAGTTGATAAAGTACCCCAGCTTCACGGGCAAATAATTCCTCAGCTTTTTGTAAAACCGCGCTAGTTTGCACTTGGGGAGCAAATTCTTTTAGTACGCACAATTCATTAAAGCGGTTGACATCTTCAGCTAAATAAGTTTTCCCAAAACCACCTTGTCCTAATTGGCGAATAATTCGATAGCGACTTCCCAAAATTAGCCCTGAATAAATACCTTGGGGTGCGGGTGCTGATACCATTTGTTCGCCACAATGAAGACAAAAGCGACTTCCTGACGGGTTTTCGTGTCCTTTGGTGCAGTATTGAGGAGTTGTGGGCGGCATTGGCAGTCAAGACATTACTAATTTGTTATTATCGCCCTTTCCCAAAGGCTGCTTTTATCAAAGGCGATCGCTTCCCAAATTTGACCATAAGTATTGGGATTAAGTTTCTTACCTCGCTGTTGAGGAAACCATTGATAAAACTTGTGATTGCTCTCTTGTTTAAACTTATTGCGATTACTTTTACTATAATTGCCTAGTTTAAGCCTTGCTTCGGGGCTGAGACTATCTAATTTATTCAGCAAATCCTCGGCAATATTGTACCAATCAGTCCTCAAGTCTGCGTCTTTGGGGGCAGGTTTTAAACTGCGGCGATTTAACTTGGGGTGTTTCTGATAAAAAATCTCGTTTACTGTAGTATTAAAAAACCTTGAATTAATTTTGAGCGCTTGGCGGCGACGAACTAAGTTCGCAACTTGAGCGTCTGTAACCGTTGCAGTAGGTGCTATTACAGGCACTAATGACTTTAACGAACTTAGCAAAGGTAAGGCATTTACAGCTATAACGACTAGCAAACCTGCGCCTGCAACTTTTAAAACTATCGGTTTTAGCCAACCAAACCTAGGAGTAGCAACCAAAACTTGTGTATTGCCTTGGGGTTTGCTGATGGGCGTTGGCAAGTTTTTTTGTCCGACTACATTAACTGTAGCGATTTGCGAGATATTAGTTATTTCTGGTAAATTAGCAGGTAATTTCAAATCTTTTGCCACATCCACCGCCGATTTGTAGCGATCGCTTGGTTTATAAGCCAGCATTTTTTTTAATACTTTTTCTAACTTGCCACTAACTTTAATTTCTTTACCCCAACGCCAAGTTTCCTTATAGCTATCGTACAATTGGTCAGGTTCTTTACCTGTAACTAATACTATTGCCGTTACCGCCAACGCATACAAATCACTGCTAGGCAACACTTCCCCCGATCTTAACTGTTCTTCGGGAGCGTAGCCTTGTTTGCCCAACTTAGTCAATACTTGTCCGTTTTGGTTAATACTTGCAGTGACTAATTGCTTTACACCGCCAAAATCGATTAAGACGGGAGTGCGATCGCTATTGCGTAAAATTAGATTATCAGGAGAGATATCGCGGTGAATTGTTCCTTGGGAGTGAATGTAAGTTAATACTGGCAGCAATTGGCTAATTAACTTACTCACCTCTGCTTCACTTAACGGCTTGGGTAAATCGCTATAAGTTGTGCCTTCAATGTAATCTTGGGCTAAAAACAAGCCCTTTGCCCCCTTGCCCAAATCGGCAGTAAAAAACTCTCGAAATGCTGGTAATTGCGGGTGTGAGAGCTTGTAGAGGGCGCTGGCTTCCCTTTCAAACAACATCTTAGCTTTTTCTAACTGGCTAGTTGCTTGTTCTTGGGGGGCAAATTGTTTGAGTACGCAGCGCTCGTTAAACCGATGCAAGTCTTCCGCTAAATAAGTCCTACCAAAACCACCATGTCCGAGGTGTTGACTAATTCGATAGCGACTGGCGAGAATATACCCAGGTAGCAGCCACAAAACTTCGCCGCAACTGGTACAAAAGCCGCTTCCTGACTGGTTTATATGGTTTTTTGTGCAGTATAAGGGCATAGGTTAAAGAGATTAATTAACCAACAAGGGCGATCGCGCTTTTTATAGCAGCTAAAGATAACGTTATACTATCAAGAGATCGGTGTTGACACCTGCTAACACCTGTAAACAGTAATGCTACACGAACCCATAAAAAACTGTAAGAGTTTGGCTGTTTAGCTAGTTGGCGGATGTTATCTTTTCTACAACACAACCAGAATAAACTAATTCAAAAAACTGCGGGAGTCTGTGGCGGAAATGCACGGATTCGAGATACTCGTATCCCTGTTTGGACGCTGGTTTCTTTTCGTCAGCAGGGCGCATCAGAAGCAGAATTACTGAGAAATTATCCAAGATTAAATCAACAAGATTTAGCAGCAGCTTGGTCATATTATGGTCGGTATTCACAAGAAATTGACCAATTAATCGCTAGCTGGGATGAAAACGATTAGATTTTATGCTGATGAGAATCTTCCAAGAGCGATAATTGAAGAACTACGGCGGCTTGATTATGATGTTTTAACCTCTTACGAAGCCCAGCAAGCGAATAAGTCTATTAGCGATGAGAACGTTTTGAAGTTTGCTCAAGAAAGAAATAAAATTATTATTACTCTTAATCGAGACGATTTTGTTTCTCTACATCAACAAGGCGAAGCTCATAGTGGAATTATTATTTGTAAAGACGATCGAGATTATCAGAGCCAAGCCCAGGTAATTGATGAATTTATATTACAAGACAATCGCTCTTTGCAAGGTAGGCTAATTCGGATTAAAAAGCAGAATCAAAAAGGCACGTCTGTACAAGTTTTTGTTTGCCAAGAATATTAAAAAAGTCAGAATTGACAGATGCAGCTTACACCAGTATCAAAACGGCTCCAGTATTAGCAATGGGTGCATCAGAATTTAGCAACCGAAATTCTTTACCTGCTGTACCTCTAGAGTTAGCGCTAGTTACGCAAAATAATAGACGCGATCGCTTTTTTCT
>JACCVJ010000641.1 GCA_013698215.1 Tatlockia sp.
TGTCTGATTGTTAGAGTCGATGCTGATGTTACCATCAGACACCTCTCCTGCCAAACCGTGCATGAAGCTTTCGCCGCACACGGCTTTAAGTTTCATAAGTCTCTCGACTATCTCCCAGATTTATTCCGTTTTAATGAATGAACTATCTGGTGCTGATGACAGTAACGATGTAAAGCTTCCAAATTGCTGGACTTCCAATTATGATGGTTGCCATCAATATGATGTAACTCTATTAGGTCATCAGACAGGAAAGACAGGTTGCAGTGTTGACATTTGAACTGTTGCTTGGCAAGTGTTTTGGCTGTAGCCCCGTCATATAGTGCGGAGTTACGTTTTGACCAATAAAGCAAATCTCCGTCGTATGGGCTTTTATCCCCTTTGACTTTGACAAATTTTGCTGCTGACCAGGGAACTGATGGAGATACCTTTTTCAAAATTCCATTAGTTTGCCATCGATTGAATCGTCCCTGTTTGCGGATGAATTTCCATACCCAGTAGCTTGTGTGCCACAGTGAGTGTTGGCTCATATCGCAGTATTGATGGTATTTTCTCCAGCCTCTGATGATACTGGATACCTTTGCTATGCGTTGCTCAAGTGTATAGTTAGTGTCCTTCAGAGAGGATTTGATTTTTACTTTGACGGTTTTATAGTTCTTGTCGGACGGGGTACATAAGAACCTACCATCTTTACGAACAATGAATTTCCAGCCTAAAAAATCGAACCCTTCCGTACTCTGCACTAGTTTTGTTTTTGCTTCTTTTACGTTTAGTCCTCTGATTTTTAAGAATCCGTCAATGGCAATTCTTAGAGCATCTGCGTCATCAAGTCGTTCCAAGATGAATACGCAATCATCGGCATATCTAATACCTGTGAGTGCATTTATCCATCCTTGACCGTTCACCACTTTGTGTCTTAGTTTGTATCCAACATTTTCTAACCCGTGAAGGGCGATGTTGGCTAAGAGTGGGCTTATGACACCACCCTGTGGGCTTCCCATTTCGGTGACTTTTCGTTCATTAAGAACGCCTGCCTTGATTGCTCTGTAGATGCCTAGTTTTGCAGCTTTGGGTAATGAGATTTGACTCATTAAGTATTGATGGTCGATTCTGTCAAAACACTTTTCGATATCCAATTCAAGTATTCTTTTGGATAAACCTTTGGCATTGCTGTTAAGGTTTGTGAATAGCATTTTTTGGACATCATGAGTGCTTCTAGCAGGTCTAAATCCGTAGGAGTTTGCATTGAAGTAGGCTTCACAAGCAGGCTCTAAGGCATACTTGACAAGACATTGGTACACTCTATCTTTGATAGTTGGTATTCCAAGCGGTCTTTGCTCTCCGTTAGATTTTGGTATCCATACTCTTTTGAGCTTGGCGTGATGCCAATGGTTAATATTCAATTGTGTGGCTAGTGTTAGGCGTTGATGGCAGTGGAGGTTTTTAACCCCATCTATACCAGCCGTACATTTGCCTGTGTTTAGCTGCGTTATTTGACGAATTGCAAGCAGTTTAGCTGCTTTGCTTTTGAGTACTAGCTTTTGAAGCATCCGTACTAGTTTGTAGTTACCTACTTTCTGAGCTTTATAGATTCGTTTTTGTAATCTGAAAAGATTCTTTTGGAATTTCTTCCAGGGGAGTCTTTTCCATCTATCATCTGATATTGCTATCGATGTCATAGCTTGATTTACTCCATTTCATCTATTCTTGAAACTGACGGATAATTGTTAGTCCGTCTCCTACCCGACTTGTGACGCTAGAGATTTAACCATTTTCTCTCACACATTTGCTGTGAATCATCAAGTCGTTTTTCTTCGTTCCCTCGTTCGATTTGTTTGTCGATTTAGGTCACTTCAATTCCCCCATCACCCTCTCAAGGCTGTTCCTCGTGGGCGGCACGCGGGAACGAGAATTATGGCGGTGATTTAGTCAGAGGGTACAGATTCCCTTACTGCTAGGAACTAAGAGGTTTTTTCTGAAGTTTCGCTCTTTGCTAACCGTAGCGACTCCTGACAGCTTCGATTGGTTACTCGGTTAAATAACCTTATCTGTTTCACCTTTCAGTCAAGCCCTTACAACCCGCTTTCACTTTGGTAGTTAACCTCTATGGGGTTCGTTTTCGAGTCACACCAGCCTTTGGTGGGTCAGACTTGACAATAAATGCCTCACTGACATCGAATGAGAGTTATCTTAGTTTTCCTAAGACCTAACCTTAATAGGCTCATAACCATTTGGGGTTAGAACGAATCGCACGCGCCCTGTTCCCCGCTTCACTCTACAAGAATCGAGCTTGCTCACTGTGGGCAGGTAAGGAGTCACGTCTGAGTTTGACGGGTAGGGCTTGCACCTACATTAATCTGGGAGTTCAGCTAGACTTGGGAGTCTTGGCTGGAGTAGTTATGTACGGGCTTTCACCGTGATTCACTACTCAACGAATCGCACATTCGATTCACCTGCAATTGGCTTAAATGCCCTTGTTGCTTACGGC